>NZ_JBQWIE010000031.1:0-48125 GCF_056745525.1 Parasediminibacterium sp. HNIBRBA5674
TGTGCAGGTGGTTCATATACATTCAATGGTACAGTTTACACCACAGCAGGTACATACACAAAAACTCTAGTTAATGCAGTGGGTTGTGATTCAGTTGCAACTTTAGTATTAATAGTAAAAGCTACAAGTGCTTCTACAACGAATACCAGCATTTGTCCAAGTGCATTACCATACAGTTGGAACGGCTTAACAATAAATACAGCAGGTACATACACAAAAACTTTAGTTAATGCGGTTGGTTGTGATTCAATCGCTACTTTAAACTTAACTGTAAAAGCTACAAGCGCATCTACAACAAATATTAGCATTTGCCCAAGCGCATTACCATATAGTTGGAACGGCTTGACACTAAATGCAGCTGGTACATACACAAAAACTTTAGTTAATGCGGTTGGTTGTGATTCAATCGCTACTTTAAACTTAACAGTAAAATCTACAAGCGCTTCTACAACAAATACCAGCATTTGCCCAAGTGCATTACCATATAGTTGGAACGGCTTAATATTAAATGCAGCTGGTACTTATACAAAGACATTAGTGAATGCAGTAGGTTGCGATTCGATAGCAACGTTAAACTTGACTGTAAAAGCGACAAGTGCTTCAACTACAAATGCAAGCATCTGTACTGGTGGTTCATATACTTTTAATGGTACAGTTTACACAACTGCTGGTACATACACCAAAACTTTAGTAAATGCAGTAGGTTGTGATTCAGTTGCGACCTTAGTATTAACTGTAAAAGCTACAAGTGCTTCTACAATGAATACAAGCATTTGCCCAAGTGTATTGCCATATAGTTGGAACGGCTTGACATTAAATGCAGCTGGTACATACACCAAAACTTTAGTTAATGCAGTAGGTTGTGATTCAGTTGCGACCTTAGTATTAACTGTAAAAGCTACAAGCGCTTCAACAACAAATACCAGCATTTGCCCAAGTGCACTACCATATAGTTGGAATGGCTTGACTTTAAATGCAGCTGGTACTTACACAAAAACTTTAGTTAACGCAGTAGGTTGTGATTCAATAGCGACATTAAACTTGACAGTAAAAGCGACAAGTGCTTCTACAACAAATGCAAGTATTTGTGCAGGTGGTTCATATACATTCAATGGTACAGTTTACACCACAGCAGGTACTTATACTAAGACATTAGTTAATGCAGTAGGTTGTGATTCAGTTGCGACATTAAACTTAACTGTAAAAGCGACAAGTGCTTCTACAACGACAGCTATATTGTGTGCTGGTAGTACTTACTCATTTAATGGTGTTACTTATAATACACCTGGTACTTACGTTGCACATTTAACAAACTATGTTGGTTGTGATAGTGCAGCAACATTAGTATTGGTGGGTGGTGCAGCTACAGCATCTACTACAACCATGAGCATTTGCCCAAGTGCTTTACCATATATTTGGAATGGCTTGACATTTACAGGTGCTGGTTCTCAAACGGCTCATTTAACAAATGTTAGCGGTTGTGATAGTGCTGCAACATTGGTTTTGACAGTAAAAGCTGCTTTAACATCTACTACAAATGCAACTATTTGTGGCGGTAATAGTTATTTATTTAACGGTGTTACTTACACTACTTCTGGTACTTACAATGCTTATTTGGCTTCAGGTTTAGGCTGCGATAGTATTGCAACTTTGGTATTAACTGTTTTACCAAAACCAAATGCTGGTGTAGATAAAATTGTTGGTTATAATAATGGTAACGCTTCTGTCACACTTGGTGGTGTAGGTGCTGGTATTTGGCTAGCAAATACAACAAATGTTGGCTCTTCAGTAATTGTAGATGCTGCAAATGCTACTACAGAAGTTAAAAATTTCACCGCAATTGGTACTTACGAATATCTATTTATTAACGGTGCATGTTCAGATACGATGAAAGTATCTGTACTACCTAATGGTAATATCAGTAGCTATGTTTGGGTAGATACCAATGAAGATGGCATTAATAACGAGTCTACCACAAATGGTATTAATAATGTGGTGATTGAGTTGTATAAAGAAGATACCAACGGTAACTACGTATTGGCACAAACAACTACAACTGCTACTTACAATGGTAAACCTGGTTACTACAATTTTATAATTCCAGAAAATGGTAACTACAAAGTGAAGTTCCCATTAGTTGCACAAGATGGTGCGTTGACAACTCAAAATTTATCAACGAATACTAATAACAATAGTGTTGCAGATCCTGCAACTGGCTTTAGCCCAGTAATTGCTATTAACACCACAGGTAGTGGCTTAAGTTTAAATAACACTACTGTTGGTGCAGGTTATAAATATGTGGCTTCGCCAAATTGTAATATGACAGCAACTATTGGTGTTAATCAGTTGTCTCAATGTGTTACTAATAACCAATACCAATTCACTGGTAACTTTACTAGTGGTACTGCACCATTTACTTATCTATGGGATTTGAATGATGGTAATTATGCTAACACTAAAGATGTAACACATACATACGCAACAGCTGGTGAGCATGATGTGACCTTCATTGTGAAAGATAGTAGAGGCTGTGAAGCACATGCATCAACCGTACAGATATACATTGGCGCAAAACCAAAAGCTTCTTTCGATATCTACACACATTCTGGTAATGGTGATGGCTTTACTTTCGTAAGTACATCTACTATAAGTGGTGGTTGGATGAATTATAGTTGGAATCTTGGTAATGGCACTACGTCTACATTAATCAATCCAATGACAACCTATTCACCAGGTACATACACTGTTACTTTGGTAGTAACTGGCAACTTTGGCTGTAGCGATACTATTACAAAAGTGATTACAGTAGATAGCAGCAATAACTATTGCACTGGCCCATTAGCCAATTTCTCTGTAAATAATATTGCACAGTGTTTAAGTGGTAATAGTTTCGTATTTGCCAATACATCTACAGGTAACAATAATACTTACACTTGGAACTTTGGTGATGGTACTGCTACATCTAACAACCTTAATGAGCAACACACATTTACCAATACTGGAACATACAATGTTACTTTAACTGCAACCAATACTTGCGGTACCAATACTGTAACAAAAACTATCACTGTAAATGGTGCACCAGCAACACCTTCAGCAATTACTGGCCCTACAAGTGTGGCACTTGGTGGTGTAATTGGATTAAGTAATACTACAACTGGTGGTGTGTGGTCTAGTGCTAATACTACTGTTGCAACTATCAATAATTACGGTATTGTAACAGGTATAACAGCTGGAAACACAGTTATCACTTACACTGTGGCAAATACATGTGGTACAACTTCTGTTAGTATGCCTATAACGGTTTTGGCTACAAATAGTAATTGTTTAGCACCTTTAGCAAACTTTACTATTAATACAAATACTCAATGTTTAGTTGGTAATAATTTTATCTTTAGCAACAGTGCTTCTGGTACAGCTTTAGCTTACAGCTGGAAGTTTGGTGATGGAACTACGGCTAACTCAGCGAATGCGTCACACACTTTCACACAAGCAGGTGTATATAATGTTAAGCTAATCGTTTCTAATACTTGTGGTACTGATAGCATTACTAAAATTGTTACTGTAAATGCTGTACCAACTCAGCCACAAGCTATTACTGGTAATAACAGTATTTCAACTGGTGGTACTACTACATTGTCAAGTACAACTACAGGTGGTGTTTGGTTAAGTTCAAATACAGCAATTGCAACAGTTAGTGCAAATGGCTTAGTAACTGGTGTTGCTTCTGGTTCTGCAACCATTACATACACGGTTACAAATAGCTGTGGTAATGCAAGTGTTAGTAAAATTATATTGGTATCACAAGCATGTGTGCCTACAAATTCTACAACTACAGCAAGTATATGTGCAGGTAATAGTTACACCTTCAACGGTACTGCATACACAGCCGCAGGTACTTATGTAGCTCATTTAACCAATGCAGCTGGTTGTGATAGTACAGCAACGTTGGTATTGTCTGTTAAACGGCCTACAAGTTCTACCACTACAGCAAGTATATGTGCAGGTAATAACTATAGCTTCAATGGTACTACTTATACAACCGCAGGTACTTATGTAGCGCATTTAACCAACGCTGCTGGTTGCGATAGCACTGCAACTTTGGTTTTAACTGTAAAAGCTACAAGCGCTTCTACTACAAATGCAAGTATTTGTGCAGGTGGTTCATATACTTTCAATGGTACAGTTTATACAGCTGCTGGCACTTACACTAAGACTTTGACTAATGCAGTAGGTTGCGATAGTATAGCTACTTTGATATTGTCTGTTAAACAGCCTACAAGCTCTACCACTAATGCAAGTATATGCGCTGGTAATAGTTACATATTCAATGGTACAGCTTACACAACAGCTGGCACTTATGTAGCGCATTTAACCAATGCAGTAGGTTGCGATAGCACAGCTACATTGGTGTTAACTGTAAATAGTTTACCAATAACACTACCATCAATTAGCGGTAATACTAGCTTAAGTGCTGGTACAACGAGTTTATTGAGCAATAGCGTTATTGGTGGTAAATGGTCAAGTTCAAATACTTCTATAGCTACTGTAAATGCAAATACTGGTTTGGTTTCTGGTATAAGTGCTGGTACTACAGGAATTACTTACACCGTAACAGATGCTTGTAGCAATATTGTAAGTAAAACAACTAATGTAACAGTTACACCAGCTATTATTCCTTGTACAGTACAGGCTAGTTTTACTGTAAATAATGCACAGCAATGTATTACTGGTAATCAGTTTGTATTTACCAATACCACAACTGGCGGTATTGCACCATATACATACTTATGGCAAATAAGTGAAGGCAGCACTGCTACTACTAAAGACCTTACAAAAGCATTTGCTACTTATGGTGAACATGATGTACATCTTAAAGTAATAGATGCAAATGGCTGTGAAAGCAATGCAACTGCTAAGCACATTGTAATAGGTGCTAAGCCAGTAGCTAATTTCTCTGTACTAAGCAATACTGGTAATGGCGCAGGCAAAACCTTTATTAGTGCAAGTACATTGGCAGCAGGTAATATGTCGTACATGTGGGATTTGGGTAATGGTACCACTTCTACATTGGTTAATCCTACCCTAACTTATATTCAAGGTACTTATACTGTGAAGCTAGTAGTTAGCGGTATTGGTACTTGTAAAGATTCTGTTTCTCAGGTAATTAATGAAGTAGGTGTTGCTAACGTAAGTGTATATCCTAACCCTGTGGTTAATACGGTTCAGGTAAGCTATAGAGCAGCTTCTACAACAGTAACTACTATTAAGTTGATGGATTTAAATGGTAGAATTATTCAAACACAACAAGTGCTTCCTGTTTCAGTTGGTACTAATTTAAGTGCGATGTTCGACTTTAGAAACCTACAACCTGGTAGTTATGTAATACATGTGTCAGATGCACAAAATGGCTTCTTAGGTAGTAAAACAATATTAAAACAATAGATAGGTTTTAGATAAGGTAGGATAGGATAAAAGGTAAAAGGCGTTGACAAATTTTTGTCAACGCCTCTTTTATGTTAGGTAGTTATGGGCAACAAAAAAGGCCATCTTTCGATGACCTTTTGGTTGGGTTACCAGGATTCGAACCTAGACAGACAGAACCAAAAACTGTAGTGCTACCATTACACAATAACCCAATCCGTATGTGATTATTTCTAATCGGGGTGCAAAAATAAGGCTGACCTTATCATGTTCCAAAAAAAAATTGCTCTATTCTAAAATTTTTTTTGAAAGAAGCGCACTTATTTCGACCGCTTTATTCATTATCATCAAGTGTTCGCCTGTCGTTAGTCGCACATCTACCTTTTTTGTTAACCAAAAAGGCAACACTTTATCGCTTGTACCATGAATATGATAGACATTCTTAGGTACTATTTTGTTTTTCCAGTTTAAAATGGCATAAATGGCCCATTTGTAAAAGTCCACTTTTGCATCGCTTACAATTGCTTTTACTGCAGCTTTTTCTTCAGCTGTTTTAGCGCCCATAAACCAATAGATACCAAGCTTGGTAGTTGTAAATACGCTGTCTGGCATCCATTTGTAAATAGGGAAGTAGATGCCTATTTTTAGCCAAAAAGGAAACTCTCTAGTGGTTTTATTACTCGAAATAATAATCACCCTAGCGCTGCTATCAGCTTTTGCTATTTCTGTTGCTAGCATACCACCAAATGACAAGCCCACTACTATTGGCGAAGGTTCTGTGATAGTAGCTTTCATGCGCATCGCATAATCCTCTAGCGATTCTTTCACCTTCGGCTCAAGCCACTGAATAAATACTGGCTCACAAAAAGACAAATCCAGAAAAGAGAAAGCCCTTTCATCAGCACCTAAACCAGATATAAAATAGACTTTCTGCATGCTTATGGTTTTATGTCTCGCAGATATCGCAGATTTACGCTGAAACAATTTAATCTGCGCTTTTCTGCGATATCTGCGAGAGAATAATCTACCCCACCACTACCAAATAATAATTTCTTCTTCCTTTCTGTAGTAAGATAAATTTCCCCTGCAATAAATCTTCGCTATTCACTATTGACTTTTCACTATTCACTTTCACTTTATTAATACTCAAGCCACCAGCCTGCAACATTTTCTTGGCTTCGCCTTTACTAGGAAAAACCGCCGATTCTGCTAAAAAGCTCACAAAATCATACCCTGCTTCTATCTGCTCTTTGCTAATGTTCACAGTAGGCACACCATCCATTACTTGTAGTAACTGCGTTTCATTTAGCTGTTGTAATATTTCAGCAGTATCGTTGTTAAACAAAATCTCACTCGCTTTTACGGCAAAGTCATAATCAGCTCTGCTATGCACAAACACGGTCAATTGCTCAGCCAATGTTTTTTGCAATACACGCAAGTGTGGTGCTGCTTCATGCTGTGCGGTTAATTCTTCTATGGTTGCTCTGTCAAGTAACGTAAATAGTTTTATCCAGTTCTTAGCATCTTCATCGCTTGCGTTTAGCCAAAACTGATAAAACTGATAAGGGCTTGTTTTATTCGCGTCTAACCACACATTGCCTTTCTCGCTTTTGCCAAACTTACCGCCATCGGCTTTTTTTACTAGCGGACAAGTAAATGCAAATGCCTCGCCACCTGCTTTTCTGCGTATCAATTCTGTACCTGTGGTTATGTTGCCCCATTGGTCGCTACCGCCCATTTGTAGCTTACAGTTTTTGTTTTGGTACAGCCAGTAAAAGTCGTAACCCTGTATTAGCTGATACGTAAATTCGGTAAAGCTCATACCGCTATCGCCTTCAAGGCGCTTCTTCACGCTATCTTTAGCCATCATGTAGTTCACAGTAATGTGCTTGCCAGCGTCTCGTATAAATTCTAAAAACGAAATTTCTTTAAACCAATCGTAGTTGTTCACCATTTCAGCCTTGTTAGGCAAGCTATCGTCAAAGTTTAAAAAGCGTTCCAATTGCTTTTTAATGCCCGCCTGATTATGCGCCAAAACCTCTGTACTCAATAAATTACGTTCTTCACTTTTACCGCTAGGGTCACCTATCATACCAGTAGCGCCGCCTACCAATGCATACGGTTTATGCCCAGCTTTTTGCAAATGCACCAGCAATAAAATAGGCACCAAACTACCGATGTGCAAGCTATCACTCGTAGGGTCAAAGCCAATATAGGCACTCGTCATTTCCTTCGCCAATTGTTCTTCTGTACCCGGCATAATATCCTGAATCATGCCCCTCCAACGTAGTTCTTCTATAAAAGTCATTACAAAAAATTTGTGGCAAAAGTAAGGATAGGACGGGAACGCTGATGACGGAGATTTTACTGATTGTAGCTGATGTGTGTGGTAGTTTTTATGTAACCAGCTTTTGTACTACTATGAGGCTGTTGTTGCGTCGCACACTTCTACGTTCTGTGCGTTATGGGGCTTTTATGGTAGCGTAGGGTTTCTCACAAAGGAACAAAGAAGACGAAGGACGCAACATTTGTCATGCTGACGAAGGAAGCATCTAACGAGTATTAAACGTTTACTAGCATAGCCGCTGTTGTGTCTTTGACCAACAGCAAAGATGTATGTAATTGGTATGCTTGCGCACATTTGCCAGCCCTACATACCAACAAAGGTGAAAATAGATTGAATTGTTACTACTTTCGCTTTTGGATTTATAAATTATCGTAAAGAATATGGCGGGGATAAAATCAATAACAAAAAAACAAGAAAAATATAATCTGATTCTAGAGGTTGCAGAAAAGTTAATGAAAGAAAAAGGGCTTTACGCTTTAAATATGGACGAAGTAGCCTTAATATCAAATTTAGCAAAAGGTACTTTATATCTTTATTTCAAAAGCAAAGAAGACATTTTTGCTGCATTAGCTTTAAAGGCTAGAGTTTTATTACTAGAAGCTTTCGAAGAAGCAGTTTCAAAAGTTGATAATCCAATCGATCAACTCAAAGCAATTATACTTGCAAATTATGATTTTTTAAAAAAGAATGCACTTTACTACGAACTAGTTTCATTTTATGAAATAAACGAAAGGCAAACTGAAACTGAAGAAATGGCTTCTGTTATAGGTAAAATCTCAGGGCTAGTAATTACTATAATAAACAAAGGTCAGATAGATGGTAGTATTGACAATGAAATTGAACCAACGATTTTATCTTTTAGTATGTGGGGAATGACGGTTGGGATAATGCAACTCTTAAAAGTAAAAGCTGGGCTAATAAACAATCACGAAAGCTTATCAGAAAAAGACATACTTGATAACTACATAAATATTTTTGTGAGAGGTGTAAAAAAAAATGACTAAAAGTCATTTTTATGAAAAACTTTACTATTTTTGCTTCCCAAAACTAATAAATAGTAAAATGGTAAATTACGCTTCTGATGTATTAATAGTAGGCGCAGGCCCTACTGGACTTGCTTTAGCAAACGCCCTTCAAAAACTTGGAACTTCATTAACCATTATTGAAGCAAGTGAAACTACCTCAATACATACCAAAGCAACAAACCTGATGCAAGGCACATTAGAGCAATTAGAAGTGTATGGGCTAAGTGACATTATGTATGAAGATGGTGGAAAAATGAACAATTATATGATGTATACCTATGGAATCAATGTTAGTCCACGTGATATGCACCTAACTGAGAGTCCACATAGTGATGTTGTTTTTTTAGGTCAAGATTTAATAGAAACGAACCTTGCAAGCGAATTTAAAAATGCTGGAGGAAGTATAAATTTCAAACATCGTTTATTAAAATTAGAGCAAAACAATGATGGTGTAAAAGCCACTATTGATGCCAATGGAAAAGAAGTTATTAATTGGTATAAATACGTTGTTGGGTGCGATGGACCTCGTAGCACAACAAGAACTTTTACTAACTGCAATTTTGAACCAGTAAAAACAGGAAAGTATGTTTGGCAAGTTGATGCAACTTTAAAGTGGAAACGCCTAAAAACAATGAAGTCAATGTGGCTTTTCTACTATGATATAGGCTTTGGTGCAATTATTCACTTGCCAAATGGTATAACCAAAGTAATGGCTTTTGAACCTAAAGAAAGTATTCCGAACAGGGTTCCTACGCTTGAAGAAATGCAGGTTAAATTAAGAAAAATGTCTGGTGATAATACTGCAACCCTTAGTAACCCTATTTGGTTAAGCCACGGTGAACTTTTAACAGGTGTTGCACCATCAATGATAGATAACAGAATTATTTTAGCTGGTGATTCTTCAAATCCAATACTTCCAAATGGTGGGCAAGGACTTAATATTGGCATTCAAGATGGTCTTAATTTGGCTTGGAAGTTAAATGATGTCATCAAAGGTTATGCCTCAAAAGATTTATTAAATACCTATAACGCTGAGAGAAGAAGTTTGAGATTAGCAATGGAAAAAGTACAGTTAAGTACGCTAAAATATACTCTACCTGCTCCTAAGTTTAATCAATGGTTTTTGAAAAAGTTTGGTAATGCACTTTTAAATAAATTTTGGTACAACCTTGCAAAAGTATTTAGTCAATTAAATCAAAACTATAAAGATAGTGAACTGACCAAAGAAACTTTAAAGCATAAAGGTGTGAAAGCTGGGTTTAGAATTTTAGACGCAGATATTGTTAAAGCCTCTTCTGATAAAGAAGTTTCACTTTTCAAAGAGTTAGCCACACCAAAATGGAAATTGATTTTATTCGATAATGGCAACCAAAACAACCTTGATAAAACTTTATTTGAAACAAACTACAAATGGGTAGATAAGTTAGTCATTACAAGTTCAACCGAAACTACATATCCTATTGAAAGTTTGTACTACGATATTGATGAAGTTGCTCATAAAAGGTATGGTATAAAAGAGTCTTCTCTTTTATTAGTTAGACCTGATAATTATATTGCTGTTCGTTGTAGCCCATCTAATACAAACGAAATTGTTACGTATCTAAAAAAATGGTTTAATAATGATTAATCAACAAGCATTGTCTATTTGGCGTAGGGCATCGAAGTAAGATTTTTGGCAGTACACCTTTCCCCTCAAAAAATCCCCATTTCTCAATTTTCAGCCACCCGTTGTACCTATACAACAGGCTGCCGCAAGTTGCGGGAAGTAATTGTACCTATACAACAGGCTGCCGCATGCTGCGGGAAGCAATTGTACCTATACAACGGTCTGCCGCAAGTTGCAGGAAGCAATTGTACCTATACAACAGGCTGCTGCAAGCTGCGGGAAGCAATTGTACCTGTACAACAGGCTGCCGACAAGTTTTTGCTCGTTGTACAAATACAGCGGTAGTATCTTTTTTTTAATAAAAGGCGCTTTTTTAGTTGTTTTTTCAAACGAATACTAGTATTTTAGCTTACGTAAAAGCAATCTTTAAAAACTAAAACACATCGTTATGAAGTTGTATCCGCTCAATCTTTCTCGCCTACATTATGTAGAAATCGGTCAGTTTATTGTACGGTTTTTAACTGACTTAAAAAATGCTGGCATTATTACTACTACAGATGCCGAATTTGATGCGCTGTGCCAAGCTATTGTTACACAATCGCCTGTGTACAACGATGCCTTGGTACAAATAAAAGCCAAAGCAGAATCGGCCATGATTGCAGAACGGGATGATATACGTGATAAGAAAATTACCACCATTCGCAGGGCAGTATCGGTATATGAATTTACAGATATTGAAGCAGAGAAAATAGCTTATAAAAACTTGAAGATAGTATTGAACAATTTTGATGGGCTAGAGAAGTTAAATTTTGAAGCCGAAACATTAGGCATTGTAAACTTGATAAAAGAATTGCGCAACGCTACCAATTTACCGTTTACACAACTGTTAGGTATAGATAAGCACGTAACCAATTTAGAAATAGCCAATACCAATTTCACCACTGTATTCGATAAGCGCTCAACCGATGCTGCAAGCACGGTGGTGTACGATACGAAGTTGTTACGTACCAATTTAGTAACCAGCTATAAAAACCTAGCAGACTATGTATTTGTAATGGCTAAAACCAAAAAGAACACAGATTATTACACCAATATTTTAGCGGTATTAAATAATGGCAGACAATACTTTGCCGATTTATTGGCAAAAAGAGAAGGCGTTGCAGCAGCAGCAGCAGATAAACCCACACCGCCATCAGCAGGGTAGTAGTAAATGCTAAAAGTAATAAGGTGCGATAGTGTAAAAGCTATCGCACCTTTTTTATGTGGTTATACCAAGCATCATTGGTACAACTAACACAAACTTAATGCTGCCATAGTCTACTGGTAACATTGAGATACAACTTTTGCAAAACCCTTTACATGAAAACTAGCAGTTTATTAGTGTTGATATTGCTTGCAGTTGGTTCTGTGTTACATGCGCAGCAAGCGCAAAATATTTTTGTAATTACTACCGATGGTTTTCGCTGGCAAGAAGTATTTAATGGTGCCGATAGCGTAATGATTAATTCTAGCAGATTGGTAAAAGATACTGGCATTACCAAAGATTTATTTTGGCACCAAGACCAAAGCATGAGACGCCAAAAACTAATGCCCTTTTTCTGGAACGTGATAGCTGCAAAAGGGCAATTGTATGGCAACAGAGAGGCTGATAATAAGGTGAACGTGAAAAATTTCTACAAAATATCTTATCCAGGCTACAACGAAATTTTTACTGGCACTACTGACCCTAGTATTATCCTTAACAAAAAAGTGTACAACAAAAACATCAACTTTTTAGAGTTTTTAAACAACACACCGCAGTACCACGATAAAGTAGTGGCCTTTAGTTCGTGGAACGTGATGCCTTATATATTGAACGAACAGCGCAACAATATTACTATTAATGGGGGCTACGAAGCACTAGCAGAAAACGATAGTGCTAGCCAACAAATAAACAATGTGCAAAATGCCGCCGAGAAAAACCATTGCAGAAACGATTGGTTAACCTTTGTGAGTGCCAAACAATACATAGATATGCATCACCCTAAAGTGGTGTACTTAAGCCTTGGCGAAACAGATGAATATGCCCACAAAAGCCAGTATGATATGTACTTGCAAAAAGCCAATGCGGTTGATAAAATGATTGGTGAACTATGGTATTATGTACAAACCAATCCTTTTTATAAAAACAATACCACTTTTATTATTACTACCGATCATGGCCGTGGTAAAAAGCCCGATACATGGTTTACACATAGCTTATTTACTAGAGGTTCTGGCGACATATGGTTGGCAGTATTAGGCTCTTCAATAGCGCCTTTGGGTGAGGTAAAAGCAACGCAGCAGTTGTATCAAAACCAAATAGCAGCCACAGTAGCCATGCTTGTAGGTGAAACCTTTAAGCCTACCGCAACTGTGGGTAAGCCAATTGCTTTACCACAAAGTACAAGCACTGTAAGTACTGTTAATAATAATGTTCAAGTTGCGGCTAGATAGTTGCTTGTTTAAAAGCAAAAAATATGCGATAGCTTTAACACTATCGCACCTTCTTTTAAGTTTATAAAATCACTTTGCGCCCTTTGTATGATTAGTTTCTTTGTGTGAAATAACTTCGTTAAATGCTTTCTCAAAATGATCGAAACCTTTAATGGTGGGGCTTGGTAGTTTCTCACCTTCATCGCCAAATACATAGAGGGCTTCTTATTTTTCTATGGCGAAGGCGGTTTCATAGATATTGCCTTTGGTGTTTTTGATAGCATTGAGGTTAAGTTGTAAGTACCGTAGCCATAATCAAGGATACCTAAAAAGCATGGGCTACAGTAACTTTTAATATAGACATTATTTTAGCAATTCTATGGCTTTTTTCATCGCATCATCATTTGCATTGATGGCTTGGTAATAGCCTTCACCTCTAAAAAGTTGCCTTGCAACAAGGGCTTTAAAGCGATGTAAGATGTCAGCTTTAGACTTTGCATCGATAGTGTTTAAAGCAATCGTATCTTCAGCCACATAGCTAGCAATGGCTTGAAAATCTTTATCTGATGTTGTAAAGTTTTGGTTGAAAGCTGCGCTATTGCTGTATTTACTTAAAGTTGCTTTGTTATCTATGAAATAGTGGTAAGCATAATTTGCCAATGAATTTTTGTAGTACATTTTAATGATAGGCGTAGGCAATTTAGCCGTATCGTAAGGTATAAAAACATCTGGTGTAATGCCACCGCCACCATACACAATGTGGCCTTTTGGTGTTTTATAAGCTTTACCTTGTTGCTTGGTAGAATCTTCTTTTACCACTTCACCATCTTCAAAACGGTTGAATAATTCTGCTTCATAATCGTGTTTGCTTTTATTGCTGTAAGGTTTTTGTACGCTGCGGCCAAGTGGTGTATAATAACGAGCAATGGTTAAACGAACAGCGCTACCATCGCTAAGACCAAATTGCTGCTGTACGAGACCTTTGCCAAAGGTTCTACGACCTACAACCGTTGCTCTGTCCCAATCTTGCAAGGCACCGCTTAATACTTCGCTAGCGCTAGCACTTGTTTCATCTACCAATACTATCAATTTACCTTTTTCAAACAAGCCATCACGCTTGCACTTGTACTCGTATCGAGGTACATTGTTGCCTTGTGTGTACACAATCAGTTTGTCTTCGCTTAAAAATTCATCTGCAATGGCTGTGGCTTCGCTTAGTAGACCACCACCATTGCCACGCAAGTCAAGTATTAAACCCGAAAGGCTATCTTTTTGTAGCTTTTCTAGGTTTTGCATAAATTCTTCGTAGGTTCTATCGGCAAATTTATTGATGCGAATGTAGCCTGTGTGTGGTACAATGATATAAGCCGCATCGATAGAAGGCACAGGAATATTGCCACGCTTTATGGTAATTGTTTTAATGGCTTTACCTCGTAAAATAGTAATGTTTACTGGTGAGCCAGCCTCGCCACGAAGTTGCTTACGAATAAAATCTGGTGTTGCATTTTTACCTGTTAAAACCACTGTGTCATTGGCTTTGATGATTTTGTCGCCTACCAAAATACCAGCTTTATCGCTAGGTCCATCTTTAATTACATTGGTAACATTTACTGTATCATCAAACTGCTGAAACTCTACACCAATGCCTTGAAAGTTACCTGCTAGTTGCTCGTTTACCTTTGATAAATCGATGGCAGGTATATAGGTTGAATGTGGATCTAAATGCGCTAGTACGTCTTCAATTACTGCTTGGTTAATGCTATCGAATTTTACGTCGTCTACATATTTGGCTTTCACCAAATCCATCACTTCTTGTACACTAGATTTTTTAGAAAGTTGAAATAAGTTTCTGCCGCTGGTTTTGCTTTTCAATTCGTAGCCAATCATCATCCCTACAATCATCACCACTGCTAATAAAAGCGGTAACCACACCTGTAATTTTTTACTTGCCATAAATATTGCCTTTGCATTTAGCTATACAAGCCACGAATATATTAAGTTTGTAGAGAGAGGCATTTATAAGTTTAGGGTTTGAAAGTTTAATAGTTTATCAGTTTATGGTTTACAAGCAGGATAAACCGACTAAACTTCTTTTAAACTATTTAAACTTCTATATTAATATCAAATGAAAAATTCCAAATTATAAACCAATATTATGGTACAATTAATAGCAGATAGTGGTTCTACCAAATGTGAATGGTGCTTACTTGATAATGGGAAAAAGAAAATTATCAGTACGCAAGGCATTAGCCCCTACTTTTTAAACTCAGACCAAATAGTGGCTTTATTGCAAAAAGAATTGCTGCCTAAGCTTAAAAAAGTAACGATAGAAGTGGTTCACTTTTATGGTACAGGTTTAAGTAATAATGCTAATGTGAAAATTGTAAAAAATGCCTTAGGTAAGTTGTTTGCAAATGCGACTATTCATATTGAACATGACTTACTAGCTGCTGCAAGGGCATTGTGTGGAAACAATAAAGGCATTGCTTGTATATTAGGTACAGGCTCTAACTCTTGCTATTTTAATGGTAAGAAAATAGTGAAAAACAGCCCTGGTTTGGGCTATATACTTGGTGATGAAGGTAGTGGCTCGTATTTGGGTAAAAAAGTAGTACAATATTACTTGTACAATACGTTTGACGAAGACTTGAAAGCGAGATTTGACAAGCGTTTTAACGTTACGAAAGATGAGATTTTAGATAGTGTGTACAAGCAGCCTTTGGCCAATAAATATTTAGCAAGCTATGCCATTTTTTTAGCTGAAAATAGAGGGCATTACATGATAGAAAATATCATAGAAGACGGGTTGAACGATTTCTTTTTTAACCACCTTTATAAGTACCGTGAAAGTTGGACACAGCCTATCAATTTTGTAGGTAGTGTTGCATTTGGTTTTAAAGATATATTGAAGGATTTGTGTAATACCTACGAACTAGAATTAGGTACTATTCTTAAAAAACCGATGGATGGCTTGATTAAGTTTCATTCTTAGTGTCACTAATTTCCTAAAATAATTACACGAATAACACTAATTCTAATCAATGTAAACAATTGTTGCATTTTGCTGCAAATAGTAGATGATATTTTGTTTATTTCGTGCAATTTGCTGCAATTTCGTTGCAGTAATTCGTGTAATTCATCTCAGTTAGTGTAATAAAGCATGAAAAAATTTATAAAAGTAACAGAACAATCGTCTAACTACCATCATTTAGAAAAAATGAGCGTAGAAGAGATATTGCTAAACATAAATAAAGAAGATCAAACAGTGCCATTGGCAGTAGAAAAAGCCATTCCTCAAATAGAAAGATTGGCTTCTGCAATAAGCGATAAAATGCTAAGTGGCGGTAGATTGTTTTATATAGGTGCAGGCACAAGTGGCCGTTTGGGTATTGTAGATGCTAGCGAATGCCCACCAACTTATGGTGTGCCTTATGGTTTGGTAATTGGTATTATTGCAGGTGGCGAAAAAGCCATTACGCAAGCGGTAGAATTTGCAGAAGATAGTACCAAACAAGGCTGGGCAGATTTGCAAAAACATTTTGTAAACGATAAAGATGTTGTGATAGGTTTGGCTGCAAGTGGTACTACACCTTATGTAATAAGTGCACTTAACGAATGTAGAAAACGTGGTATTATCACTGGCAGTATTAGTTGTAATCCTAATTCGCCTGTAAGCGATGCGGCTGACTATCCTGTAGAAGTAGTGGTAGGGCCAGAATTTGTAACAGGTAGCACACGTATGAAAAGTGGTACAGCACAAAAATTGGTGCTGAACATGATTTCTACAAGTGTGATGATACAACTTGGTAGGGTAGAGGATAATAAGATGGTGAACATGCAACTAAGTAATATAAAACTTGTTGATAGAGGTGTAAAAATGTTGATGGAACAACTAGGCTTAAATGACTATGAAACCGCAAAAGATTTATTATTAAAACATGGTACAGTAAAGAAAGCAGTAGATGAATACAAATCAATTAGCTAATTGGATAATGTGATAATCTGATAATGACAAAAGCTAAATTTATTTTTCTTCTTTCATTTCATTATCACATCATCTAATTATCAAATTATCACATTGAGACAATGCATTATTTAGAACCCTTTTTTAATTGGCGTCACATATACAATTCTGAGGAAGATAAACTATCGCCTTTTTTTGGTGTGGTACATAGTGAGTTTGAATTTTCGCAGACTGTTTATAATTATTATATCCATCCACAGTGGGATGATTTTGGTAGTACTACATTGTATTTGCGTATTATTTATGTAGACTATGAGCTACATTTTGCAGTAATAGAAATGATAGGTGAGTGGAACGATGCTATTGAAAACGATATTATGCAACTTAAGCGAGAAGTAGTTGATAAGCTAAGTGAGGAAGGCATTACCAAGTTTGTATTGATTGCAGAAAATATCCTGAACTTTCACAGTGGCGATAAAGATTATTATGAAGAATGGTTTGAAAATGTAACTGATGAAAATGGCTGGATTGTTGCCATCAATATGCCAGAACAAAGCCAACACGACTTTAAAAAACGCAAGTTAAACTACTACATAGAATTAATGGATTTGCCTGAGTGGCGTACTTTTAAGCCTTATCATTTGTACAAAAAAATAGATGATATGCTGATGAAGCGATTGGATTAAAAACAAGCCTTAGTAAATGCTTACTAAGGCTTGTTTTTTTTAATTTACCTCTTCAATTGGTACCTCTATTATAATTTTACAGCCTTTACCTACCGTAGATATTACCTCGAATTTGCCTAAAAATAATTCTGTTCTTCGCTTCATATTGGCCATACCAATGCCTGTATAATTTTTACTAGTATCAAAGCCTAAGCCATTATCTATAATTTCTAGTTTAAGCTTTCCATTTTTAACTGTGCCTACAATTTCTATAACGGATGCTTCTGCGTATTTAAAAATATTTTTTAGCTGTTCTTGTACTATTCTGTATAAGTTTATTTGAAATTCTTGTTTGGTTGGCAGTGCCTTAAACTTATCGTCGAATAGAATATGTATTTGGTATTTTTCTTCGATGTTGAACGTTTCCACTAATGTGGTAATTGCAAGTTCTAATGTGGTATCGTTAAAGAATGATGGTGCTAAGCGGTGAGAAAGGTTGCGAATTTCTCTTGATGCCAGCGTAATAGCTTCGGTGCCTTTTTCGTACCAAATTAGCTCTTTAGGCCCTAGTACTTTTTTAAGCATTTTTAATGATAGCTGGCTTGAAGTCAAAATCTGACAAACATTATCATGCAATTCACCACCTATCTCATAACGCTCATTTTCTTGCGCTTTAATGATAGCCTTGGTAAGGTTTTGCTCTTCTAGTACCTTTTCAGTAACATCTCTTTGAATAGCTACCCAATGCGTGTACCAGCCTGAATCATCTGCCACTGGGCTTATGTTGATATTTACCCAAAATTCGCTACCATCTTTTCTATAATTAAGCAAAGTAGCTTCACAAGATTCCCATCTCTTCAAGCATTCTTTTAGCCTGTCAAGTTCTTTCCTATCAGATTTTGGACCTTGCAACATTCTAGGGTTCTTACCTAATATTTCACTAGTTGTATAGCCTGTCATTTTTGTAAAGGCATCATTTACATACACAATTCTTGTATCAGATAGTCCAAATGATTCGGTTTCTGAAACTACTACAGCATCGTTTGTATTCGTAATTACTGATTCAAGAAGTTTCAATCGTAGTTCTTCCTCTTTCCGTTTGGTAATATCTCTTGTAGAAGCAACCATTCTCGTGGCTCGGCCTTCTTTGTTTCTTAGTACAAATCCTTTGCTTATAACGTATGCATAGTCACCATTTACTTTTTTTAGCCTATGTTGTTCTGTCCAATTCGTTTTATTGCTTTTTACAATTTTATAATAGCTATCTCTTACTTTTTCAATGTCATCTGGGTGTGTATTTTGTATCAGAAACTCAATGTTATTGGGCATTTTAATTAAATCATAGCCAAAAATCGTTTGCCAGCCTTCTGTCCAAATTACATAGCCCGTGATTAAATCCCAGTCCCAAATGGCGTCTGATGTTGCTTTTGTGGCAAGGTTGTAGCGCTCGTTACTTTCTTTTAATGCTTGTGTACGCTTGTAGCTTTCTAGTATAATTTTTAAAATATTACTGGCTCTAGTAATGGTATTTTCTTCTAGTGCTGTAGGTGATTTAGTTTGTTGATAATAAGCAGCAAATGTGGCAATTACTTCATCTTTTTGATTAAAGATTGGGTGACTCCAACAGGCTTTTAAGCCAAATTCTGCCGCCAATGTTTTATAATCTGTCCAGCGTATATCGTTTTCAATATCGGTTACAATGACATTCTTTTTGGTAAATGCCGTTGTACCGCAAGAGCCTACATTTACACCAATACTAATACCATTAATAGCATCGGTATATTTTTTTGGAAGGCTTGGTGTGGCCAGGCTAAATAATTGATTGCCCTTAAGCTGCAATATTGAACATATCATAGTTGGGTGCAGCACTTCTATACCTAGTATATAAATGCTTAACACTTCTTCTAAAGATTTATCTCCAGCCTCGTTTATTGCAAGAATATTGCGCTCTAGTTTTTCAAGCTCATTGTAATATTGATATTGGCTAATGTCTCTTTTAGCGCCTACCATTCTTATGGCTTTGCCATAATCATCCCTAATTACAAATCCACGGTTAATTACTTGTGCGTATGTGCCATCAGCTTTTAAGAAGCGGTAAGAATCTTCCCAATTGGTTTGTTCACCGTTTATTACCGCATACATACCATTTGTTACACGTTCTACATCTCTTGGGTGTATATGTTGCAACCTAAATTCTAATTTTGAGTGAATGTTACTTTTAGAATATCCAAATGTTGTATTAAAACCATCACCCCAAAAAATATTATTGGTATTTAAATCCCAATCCCAAATGGCATCGCTTGTGGCCTTGGTTACATAGTTAAACCGCTCATTACTTTCTTTAATTTTTGTTTCGCTTAGCTTGCTTTCGGTAATATCTTTTATTGAGCCTACAATTCTAAAATCGTCACCGCTAAGGCCTAATACAGGTGTAATAGTTACAATGCCAATTCTTAAACCTGTAGGGTACAAAGAGGTTTCTTCCCAAGAAACTGTTTGGTTTGTGCTTATGGCTTGCTTGTAATAGCTTTCAACCAATGGCCATGATTTAGGTGGTAGAATGTTTTTAACTTTTGCCCCAATAATATCACTGGCTGGTATACCTGTAGCGTGTTCAAATGCTTTGTTAATAGATGCGAATTGAAAATCTCCTCCAGCATCTAACGATACCATGAAAATAATATCTGCTACGTTGTTGTAGATAATATTTAGTTGATTTTTTTGCAAAAACAACTCCTTCTCATATTGGTTTCGTTTAGTAATATCCCGCACTATTAGTGCATTTAAGGCTTCGCCACTTGCATCTATAAAAGTAGAAGACGATACTTCGGCTTCAAACTTGCCACCATCTTTACGTATAAGGGTAACTACACCTTTAGCATAACCTTGCTTTTGTCTTTCGTTTAAAAATATCTCTAATCTTGAATCCGTAATATCTACCGTTCCATTTCTACCAGCTTTGCATACTTCCTCTTTCGTCATTCGCAGCATTTTGCAGCCACTGGGGTTAGCATCTAAAATACTTCCGCTACTTTTTGTAATAAAAATACCATCTATACTATTCTCGAAAAACGAACGATATTTTGCTTCGCTTTCAGCTATAGCTTTTTGTATGTTTATTTTCTCGGTAACATTAATAATAAGCGAAAATATTGCCTGCCTACCTTTATAATTCATCATGTGTGCATGTACATCAGCGTATATAATTTTGCCTTGTTTATTTAAGTGCCTAATGGCTTGTTTTTCAACAGCCGATAATGGTTCTTGCGATGTTTTAATATCTTCAAACAGTTGCAGATCTTCATCTGGTCGTATATCTGCAATAGATAAATTTAAAAATTCGGCTTTGGTATAGCCGTATAAATCTAGCGCTTCGTTATTTACATCTAAAAATTTATGCGTTTCAAAATCCCATATAAACATGGGCGAAGGATTGCTATCAAAAAGGTTTTTATAGTATTTTTCAGATGCAATAAGCGATAGTTCTATGCGCTTTTTTTCGGTAATATCTCTACCTATACAGTATAAAAGATTGGTTTCAGATTGATAACTGCCAGTCCAACTCATATGCACAATAGCGCCGTTTTTCTTCACATATCTGTTTTCAAAATTAATAAGAACACCCGATGTTTTAATATTTGGTAAATGTTCAATTGATGCTGATACATCTTCAGGATACATAAAGTCTGCAATACTTTTTCCTACTATTTCTTCGGGTTTATAGCCCCACATTTTTTCTGAGGCAGCACTTACATCTAAGAAAAAGGCATTCGTATCAAGTACACAAATAATGTCGATACTCGCTTTTAAAATGTTTTCTAACCTTGTATTAGTAGCTTCTAATTTTAAAATATTGTTTGTTTCTGTCGTAATGTCTTTTGCAAAACAGGCAATATTAATAACCTCACCAAGGTTGTTTTTTATTGGGTTAATAGATACTAAGGCGTATTCATAAGTATTGTTAAAAGGGTTTAAAATTTTTTCTTTAAAACTTAACGAGTTGCCTTTTAGTACTTCGGGTATTACACTTGTCCATTTGGCCAATCTTTCATCTCTCGCTTTTAATATATCCTCGTTATCTGCCAGCTGATAGCCTGCTGCAAGTTCATTCATTTTATCGTTGTAGGCATTGTTGGCTACCAATACTTGCATGTGAGTATTCATCAACCATACCAAATCGTTAGTGCCATTAATCAGTGCCTCTTGGTTAATTTTTACTAATTTGATAGCCTCTTTTTGTGCAACCTGTTCTGTAATATCTTGAAAAAAGCCCTTTACTTTAATAATTTCGCCTACATCATTTCTTACGGCTTTTCCTTTTGATAGTACATGTACAATTTCGCCATTGGCTTTTATTAAGCGTCTTTCTATAGAAAACGGTGTGCCATATTGTATGGTTTGTTCTAATGTTATTATGGCATTTTCTATATCATCTGGATGTGTTATTGAAAATTGTTGCTTTTCATTAGGGTCAAACGATTGAGGTTCGTAACCACTAATGATATATACTTCATCCGACCACCATATTTTTTTATTAACCACATCAATTTCCCATCTACCTATTAGCAGTCTGCTTTCAATTTCTTTAATATCATTTTTGGTTGCTTCTACTTGTTTTTGCAGCTGTTCGCAATTATTTTTTAAAGCAACTTTTTCTGTATCGTCAGTAAGTGATACCAACGCTAATGCTGTTTTATTGGTACCATCATCTACAATAGGGGTAATGGTAAATGAAATAACGTGATACGTTAAGCAATTTTTAAAAAGATCAAATATGCTAAAACACTTTTCTGGTAAGTGTGTAACAGTTTTACTTGTAATGCATTGTTGTATTTGTTTTTTTAATTGCTTAGCAACCTTTGCATTAATATCGGCAAACCCAAAATTAGGTGTGGTAAATAGCGGTTTTTGTACAATGCTTGCTTCCTTTGTACCTACCAGTTGTAAATAAGCATTATTGGCAAATACAATAATGGGCTCTTGATTAGTAATTTGTAACAATACACTTGGCTGCGGTGTATAAGCGAGTACTTTTCCAAAGGATGAGAATTCTGGCATTGATAAGCATTTAGTAAGCGTATATAGTTACCATCATACACTTTAATACACAAGGTATTAAGGCTTTTCTTTAATGCATTGTACATTAAAATAGGCAGTGGCAATACAGTATTAAAAATACGGTTACTACGAATGTAAAATAAAAAATTAAAAAACAGGTAGCAATATTGTTTTTCTAAAAGGGTGGGCTATTTGTAGGTGTACAATGCTATTGATGCCATAAAAAAGCCACCCTTTCAGGTGGCTAGTGGAATAGTGTTACCAGCTATTCCTTATGTTAGGGGGGGGTAAGCTTTTGGTGTTTCGTCTGTGGGCTTTTCTTTTTTACTTTGTCTTTGCGTAATAAGGTTGTTGTACTTATCTAGCACACCATTAATGCTGCTTTCAACGGCTGCGTACAATGGCGCTTTTACTGCATCGTCTTCGTATTCTTCTATTTTGCCTTCCAGCACTTTTTGAAGTTTGTTCCATGCTGCTATGGTATCATCTCTTAGTGCTTTCATTTTTGGCAATGTACTTTTTACGCCATCATCTGTTGCCCTATCTGTATAGGTAGCTATAAATAATGTATTAGTTGCTTTTAGTTCAGCCTTCCAGCCATCTAAATGAAAAGCCTTAAGTGCTGCTGTTAAAGCAGGGGTATTTTCCCATTTATCTATTAGGCTACTAAGGCTGCCCGATTCTGATTGATAGTTATCTACTGTAATGTTTCTACCGTAAACTTCTATACTTTCTATCAGTAGCAATGCTTGTTCTCTTTCTTCCAATATCCAGCTTTTAGTATACCCATCTATTATAAAACAGATGCCTGTAAAAAGATCATCTCGTTTACCATCTAGGTTTAGTAGCACTTGTGTTAAATCGCTTTTTAAGTTCAGTTTAAAAGTATTATCAATTGCAATTACGCTTTTGTTATAAAAGTCGTGCTGCTTTTGAATAAGCAAAACGCTAGGATTAGCAGCCTGAATAACGGATGCTAAATCTTTACCTTGCTGTATAAACTCAGGATTTCTGAGCAAACGGAAAACATTTGGAAGTAACATGGTTTTACTAGTTTAGTATATTATGCAAGTTTAATGCTTTATCTTGATATACGCAATACTACTAGTATATTTTTTTTAAATTACTTGCTAGCTAATGGTAGTGCCTATTGTGTAAGAGCTTTTTATTGCCACCACCGCTGGTAATAAAAACACAGGTATTGCTAGCGTGCCTACGTTGTAGGGAAGAAAATAACAGGTGTTGCTAGCGTGCCTACGTTGTAGGGAAGAAAATAACAGGTGTTGCTAGCGTGCCTACGTTGTAGAGGATAAAATAACAGGTGTTGCTAGCATGCCTACTGTGTAGGGGATAAAAGCACAGGTGTTGCTAGCGTGCCTACGTTGTAGGGAAGAAAATAACAGGTGTTGCTAGCATGCCTACTGTGTAGGGGATAAAAGCACAGGTGTTGCTAGCGTGCCTACGTTGTAGGGGATAAAGTAACAGGTATTGCTAGCGTACCTACGGTGTAGGGGATAAAAGCACAGGTGTTTATTACTAATTCGCTATGCGTTTGCATCGCTTATCTAAATGAGGGAAGTGATACTGCGGATGAAGCCCCCTCATCTATAATAAAATACAAAATAACTAATCTGCCTAAGCTAATGTTAATTTTGAGTACTTTTTAAAACCATATTTTTGTCGTTACCATTATTACTAGTAACACCATTTATTTTTAATCTACCCCTTACAACTAATGCAACAGCAACTCGGTAAAAATGCTTTAGACCTAAAAGAATACCATACCCTTGTACAAAACATTGGTATAGGTATAGTAAAGCAAGATAAAGAGGGGCGAATAATAGTTGCCAACAATGCTGCATTAAACATGCTTGGGCTTACCGAAGAACAAATGATGGGTATTACTTCTATAGACCCAAGTTGGAATGTGATACATGAAGATGGTACTGATTTTCCTGGCAATACTCACCCAACTTACATTGTGATGACTACTCATAAGCCTGTAAACGACGTAGTGATGGGTGTATACAGGCCAAAAACAAGCGATAGAGTTTGGATTTTGGTAAACGCAGCACCTCATTTTAATGAAAACGGTAGTTTTGAATATGCTTTCTGTACGTTTACCGATATATCGGCCTACAAAAAAGTACAAGACGAGTTGGTGGCTAAGAACAATATTTTACACAGTATTAATGAGTTCTCAATAGATATTGTGTCTGTATTAAATGAACATGGTAACCACGTTTATGCAAGTAAATCTGCTACAACCATTTCAGGATATAGTAACCAAGAATTGATGCAAATAAATGCAATTGAACTAGTACCAGAAAACGATAAAATGCTAATGCAAGGCATACTAAATACGGTACGTACTAAAGGGCAATTAAAAAATATTTTAGGCAAACTTTTATGTAAAGATGGTAGCACTAAATATATATCGTGGAGCTTGCAGTGGGATGAAATAGCCAAACTGATATATGTAAATGGTAGCGATAAAACCTCGGTGGTAAAAAAATCAAAGATTTCGAAAATAGAACGTGCGTATAACGAGCATCAAATACGTAATTTAATTTTTACAGCCGAAGAACAAAAGCGCAATAGCATAAGCTATGAGCTACACGAGAATGTGGGGCAAATAATTGCAACCGTAAAAATGTACCTAGATAGCTATGAGAAAAGTGCCGAAGAAACAACCTTGCAAGAATCTAAAGACTTGTTATCTGTTTGTATAGATGAATTAAGAGCCATTACCTATCTTAACTCTATACCTAAATTTAATGAAGTAGGCTTTGTAAATGCAATAGATATATTACTACAATTGCAGTTTAAAAAGCAAGAAGTTGTACATGCATTAGATATTGGTGTAAACGAAGCAACCATTAGCGATAGTAATAAAATAAATATCTACAGATTAATACAACTGTGGCTTAGCCACATTGCACAAAAGGAAGGTTTGGTATCTGTACTAGTAAATATTTCAGTAAACGATGAGGTACTTGCATTGCAAATAACCGATGAAGTAAGTAACCCATTTTTTAATCATACAGACCATTTAAGCCCAGATATAACGCCCATAAAAGAAAGACTAAACATTATAGGTGGTACAATGTTTTTGCAGCCATCAGTAGATAACAAGTGTTTCACAATTACTTTTTTACTAAAAAAATAGACAGACTAACCAAACAAATCGCTACTTAAATATCTATCGCCACGGTCGCAGCAAATAAACACAATTACGCCACTTTCTAATTCTTGTGCAAGTTTAATGGCTGCCCAAGCAGCGCCACCGCTACTCATGCCGCCAAAAATGCCTTCTTCTTTTGCAAGCCTTCTAGCCATATTTGTTGCATCTTCTTGCGATACATCAATGGTTCTATCTACTTTACTGGCGTCAAATATTTTAGGTAAATATTCAGCAGGCCAGCGTCTAATACCAGGTATTGAAGCATTTTCTGTAGGTTGGCAACCTACTAGTTGAATATTAGGATTTTGTTCTTTTAAAAACATAGATGTACCCATAATAGTACCTGTAGTACCCATACTGCTTACAAAGTGAGTAACCTGTCCGTTGGTATCTCGCCAAAGCTCTGGCCCTGTGGTTTTGTAGTGGGCTAAATAATTATCAGGATTGGCAAATTGATTTAATAAAAAATACTCACCACTTGCACCTTTTTCTTCAGCATAATCACGGCAAGCTTCAATATTATCAAGTAAAGTTACTTTAGCCCCAAAAGCTTCCATAGTAAGGGTACGCTCTCTTGTAGAGTTTGATGGCATTACCAGTTCAATAGGAATTTTATACATGCTTGCAATCATGGCCAATGCAATACCAGTGTTGCCGCTAGTTGCTTCTATTAGTTTGCTATTGCTATTAATATCGCCACGTTCTATGGCGCTACGTATCATATTTAGTGCCGCTCTGTCTTTAACACTACCACCAGGATTATTGCCTTCTAGCTTCGCAAATATTGTAACGTTTGGGTTGGGATTAATGTATTGTAATTCCGCCATTGGCGTATTGCCTACTAAGTCTATAATGCTTGCCATTGTTGCTTATTTTGTATCAAAATAATTGATAAATAATCATTGATACTGCAATGTACCCATAGCAGAAAGAATACTTTTACTGAAAGTGGAATTGTTGGTTTAAACCATTGTTAAGATTACCTGAACTCAATTTTACAATTCATATTTTTTAGCTAACAACCCACTCAGCCCGTAAGTAATTAAAATAATACTTACAGAGCTGATAGGCATTAAAATGGCAGCTACCAATGGCGATAACGTGCCTAACAAAGCAAAGTAGAGGCCGACGATATTGTACAATAATGACAATATAAAACTTGCGATTATTATTTTTTTGCTGCCTTTGGCAAAGCTGATAAATTGAGGTAATCTAGAAAATTGGCTAGCATCTAAAATGCCATCAGATGCTGGCGTAAAATTGTTATTGCCTTCAGTAATGGCTATGCCCACATTGCTTTGTTTTAAAGCACCCGCATCGTTTAGGCCATCACCTATCATTAACACCTTTTCTTTTTTTACGCTTTGCAAATGTTGTATGTAGGCTAGTTTGTCATCAGGTTTTTGGTTAAATAAAATTTCATTGTCTTCACCCAAAATACCTTGAAGATTTTGCAATTCAGCATTGTTATCGCCACTAATAATAGATACTGGAAAACTAGCTTTTAAGTTTTGTAGCAATTTTTTTAATCCAAAGCGGTAGCTATTTACAATAGAAAAATGCCCAACAATATTGTTTTCGATTTTTATAAACAAAGTAGCCGCATCGTAGTGATGATTGCCCGCATATTGTACAAAACTGGCAGAGCCAAGTAGAATATGTTTATCATTAATCCAACCCTCAATGCCTTTGCCTACCACGTTTTTAAAGTGTGCCACAGGCTGATGATTGGTAATAGAAAAGTAGCTTAACACGGCTTTGCTTAAAGGATGGTTTGACTGTGCTAATAGTGAAGCAACAGCCATTTCATCATCAGAAGATAATTTGTAGCCAGTATAGCTTACACGTACTTGTTTGTTTTGCGTAAGCGTCCCAGTTTTATCAAACACAATATGGTTTACGCTAGCCAAATCTTCTATCACATCAGGATGGCGGATATAGAATTTATTACGAGTTAAAATGCGTAGAATATTACCATTGGTAAAAGTTGCCGATAGTAATAAAGCACATGGGCAAGCTACAATTAGTACTGTGGTTAAAGCGTTCCACATTAGTTGTGGCTGACCTTGTAAAAACCAATACGTAGCAGCAAAACCACTTAATGATAGCAATACAATTGTAAAGTATTTGCTTACAGCATCTATAAACGATGTTTGTTGTTTTTGTTGCTTAAACACATCTTTATTCCACAAACTTGTAAGGTAGCTTTGGGCAACTTCTTTTACAACTATCAATTCTATTCTTTCGCCCAATTGTTTGCCACCTGCATACACAATTTCACCCACTTCTTTCGGTACAGGTACACTTTCGCCACTTACAAAACTGTAATCAATAGCCGCTTTGCCTTTTGATAAAATAGCATCAGCAGGTACAATTTCGTTGTCATAAACTTGTATTACGTCATCTACTTTTAGCTCGTTTATTGGTACAGAAATAAAGCCTTTTTCACGCTGTACATTTACCGCAATAGGAAAGAAGCTGGTAAAATCTCTATCAAAGGAAATAGACTGATAGGTGCGTTGCTGCACCAAACGACCTAGCAACATAAAGAACACAATACCACTCATGCTATCTAAATAGCCACCACCATGGTTAATAAAAATTTCGTACATGCTTCTACAAAAGGTAATGGCTATAGCTAAAGCAATAGGGGCATCTATATTTAAGTATTTTTTGCGCAAGCCTTGCAATGCCAGCACAAAAAAATCGGTAGCGCAATACAATAATACAGGCAACGATAATAGCACTGTTACGTACCTAAAAATGCCTGCCATTTGTACATCAAATAAATGCCCTGTAGCAAAGTATTCAGGTAGGCTCATCATCATAATATTGGCAAAGCAAAAACCTGCAATGCCAATTTTGTACAACTGTTGTTTGTTAAGAGATTTAGGGTTGGGATTCTCAAGGTTTAGTAGGCTGATGTGGGGCTCGTATCCTATAGTGGTAAAGGTTTCTACCACTTTTCGTAAGGTTGTTTTTTGATTGTCAAATACCACAAATGCTTCCTTCTTCATAAAGTTTACCCTGCAAGAAATGATGCCGTCGTTTATGCGGTTACTATTTTCTAACAGCCATAGGCAACTGCTGCAATGCATTTGTGGTAAATACAGCGTTACATTGGTTTGCTTACCATCAGTAAAACTGATTAACTTCTGCACAATAGCCACATCGTCTAGAAATGAAAACTTATCAGCACGTACTGTTATTTTTTGTGCAATACCAGGATTGGTGTTTAAGTCGTAATAACTACACAGGCCTTTGCTATTCAATATTTCATACACCATTTTACAGCCTTCACAGCAAAAGTGGTGGTCGTGTGCAACGATGGGTTTGCTATTACAATTATCACCACAGTGGTAGCAGGCTATATCTAACTTATTTTGTACCATGTAAATGATTTAAGTAGCTAGATAATTTATCTTGATTCGCTAGTGTGTTGTTTGCTTTTGCAAAACAGGTGCAGGTTTTATTCCACTTGCCAAGCATGTTGTGCCAAGCTTCTTTTTCTGGAAAAAACGAGTCATTAAATACAAAAATAACTGCGTGTATAGGATGGCTTTTTTGAAGTTTTAACGCTTCAGCTTCTAACTCAATTTCGTTAATCAGGTTCTTAATCAGCGCTTCTTTCTTTTGCGTTAATATCTGTAGCTCGTAAATATTTACCGAAGGTTTAAAGTCTGGATTGTCTTTGGTATTAAATACCAATTGTACCGATGGGAAAACCAGCTTCACCTCATAGTTTCTCAGCGATTCAAACTGATGCTGTAAGTTTTCTACCAACTCAAATAGTAACGATAAACGATGACTGTTTGGATCTTTTTCGTTGTATTTATGCAGCTCTGCAAATTGGTCGGCAATAAACGGATATAGTTTTTGCCCGATTTTAGCAATAGCGTTTTCGGCAGTAGAAGCATGGGTACACATATCAGATACTTTTATGCAAATCTGATGTGATACGCTTAGCTTATCTATGACAGTTACAGAAGCAAAACATGATTTTTATCATGTTTTTTCTAGTAGGAGAGATTGGCGGTTTTAGACAGTTTATCGTAATTGATAATTTTTATCTTTTTACCTGTTAGTTCAATGATTTTACCTGTGTTAAATTCAGATAATAATCTGATAGTACTTTCGGTAGAAGTGCCTACAAAGTCAGCAATTTCTTCGCGGCTTAGTTGTACGTTGATGGTTTGACCATCTTTTTCGTAGCCATATGTTGCTTTTAAAAATAGTAAAGCTTCAGCTACACGTTCACGTACATTTTTTTGTGAAAGTGACACTATATGATCTTCTGCGGTTTTTAAATCGTCGCTAATTTTTTTAAACAAGGCAAAGCACAATTTATTGTTACTCATTGCCAAGTTCATAAAATAGGATTTATCTACTATGCAAATGTTGCTATCTTCTAAAGCTATGGCATTACAGTGGTAGCGATCGTTTGACAGTAGTGAACGATAGCCAATAATATCTCCGCCCTTTACCAAACGTAAAATTTGCTCTTTGCCATCAGGCCCAGAAGTAGATAATTTAATTTTACCATTGCTTACACAGAATAATCCTAAAGGCAATCCATTTTCGGAAAAAATAACTTGCCCTTTTTTAAAATTGGTACAAGACTTATTGAGATTAAGTTCTTCAAGATTTTCCTTATCTAAAATTGAAAAAAATGAATGTGTTGCTTTTGCACAAACAGCGCAAGAGGGTGAAAATTCGTTTTGATTCAATCTCATGAGATAATTTTTAACAAATGGTTTAACAAAATTAACAAATAATACAGCAATCGATAAACTGATTTCTCTAAAACCTTATTATAGCTTACAAAAACGGTGCTTGTGAAGTATTATTATTTTGTATTTCCCGAAATCACTACAACAATTTCACCTTTTACGGTTTTTGCTTTAAAATACGCAGCAACTTCTTGCAAACTACCACGTTTATTTTCCTCAAATAGTTTGGTCAATTCTCTTGTTACACTACATTGCCTATCAGGACCAAAATATACGGCAAATTCTTCTAAAGATTTTACTAGTCGCATGGGGCTTTCGTAAATAATGATGGTTCTTTCTTCTAAAGCCAGTTGTTTCAACTTGGTTTGCCTTCCTTTTTTTAGCGGCAAAAAACCTTCAAAAACAAAGCTATCAGTAGGTAAGCCACTATTTACCAAAGCAGGTACAAAAGCAGTAGCACCTGGTAGGCATTCAACTTTTACATCGTGTTTTATGCATTCACGAACTAGAAAAAATGCAGGGTCGCTAATGGCAGGAGTGCCGGCATCGGTAATTAATGCAAATACTTTACCTGCTTGCATTTGGTCTACCAAGTGTGTGGCTACTTTATGCTCATTGTGTTGATGGTAAGGCGATAAAGGCTTCTTTATATTGTAGTGGTTTAAAAGCCTAGATGATGTTCTTGTATCCTCACACAAAATTACATCCACACTTTGCAATACCTCTATTGCACGAAATGTAATGTCTTTTAAATTACCTAAAGGTGTGGGAACAAGGTACAAGCCCCTTAAATTCCCCGAAGGGGAACTTTTTGAAGCATCTTCTTCATCAGACAATACAATATTTCCTGTGGTAGCCATTATTTCATTTCTATTAAAATTTCCTTCTAGGGAATAAGGGCTTCTATCTCAAAATATTCCATCACTGCATTTGCTAATAATTTTTTACTTGCTTCTTCTGCAATCGCTTTTGCGGCTGCTTCGCTGTCTGCTTCAATTTGTAAGGTAATGTGCTTGCCCACACGTACATCTTGTACCGATGTTAAACCAAGGTTTGATAAGCCACTTAATACGGCTTTACCTTGTGGGTCTAACAAATTTTTTAATGGCATTACCTTAATTTGAATATTGTATATCATGATTTTAATGGTTTGAAAACTAACGATACAATTACGTAGGCTGCAAATGTAATAGGTACAGCCATCCAATTGAAAAATAATGCTGACACAATTGCTACAGCAGCTATGATAATAAATGGAACAAAGCTTTTTAGCGTAGCATTTTTAAACTTTAAAGCTAGCATTGGTAGGGTAGAAACCATTAAATAGCTTATAGCAAGTACCACTGCATACCAAAACCATTTGTTAACTAGAATACTCACAGTTTCTGCCCTAAAAACATCTGAAAACTGTGCTATTTTAGACCATTTGTTACCTAGAATTTCTAAAAGCCATCCTTTGTTATCAACCCAAAATATTAATGGAAAAGCGGCAATTAACAACCCAGCAGCAGGTATTGGTACACCTTTAAAACCATAAGATTGTTCGGTATCAATATTAAATCTTGCCAAACGATAAGCCCCTGCACAAGGCAAGATAAACGCAGGCATTAGCCACAGCGTATTAATATCTAAGCCATTTGCTTGCTGCGCAAAACTTAAACGCAAAAACTGATACACAATCATACCGGGCGCAACACCAAAGCTTACTACATCAGCAAGGCTATCTAGTTGCTTACCTAATTCTGAAGGTACTTTTAATAGCCTTGCTACAAAGCCATCAAAAAAATCTACTACGGCTGCAATAGCTATAAACAAGCTAGCCATTACTATTTTCTCAGGAATAATCACCAAACTGTTATCTGTAGAAATGGTTAAGCCTGTTTGAACCGTGGCAATAATAGCCAAGCAACCAAAAAAGAGGTTTAGTAAAGTGAAAATGTTGGGGATTTGTTGTTTCATAATAAGTCGATAGTCCATGGCCCACAGACCATAGTGATTTATTCTTTTATTGAGTTGATTAGTGATTGCAGCATTTTTACCAAAGTTTCAATCTGCAAATAAAATTTGTTAAAATCATCATCGTTCATGTAGCTTCTACGTTTTGCAAGAAATAAACACCCAACTACTTCTAAAGCTGACCTATTGGCAATTCTCAAAAACCTTTTAAACTCTAAATTACTTAAGCCTGTAGAACCTTCAACAATATTTAAAGAAACTGAGTCCGCAGCTCTTTTAATTTGACTTGACAATGAATAGAGTTCGTGCTTAGGAAAAGTGAGAGCCAGCTTATCAATATCATCAGCCAAGTCAAGTGATGCTTGCCAAACTTTTAAATTCTCAAACTTAAATGCCATGTTATCTTTATTATACAGTTTATTACTCGCTGCTACCATGGTCTATGGTCTGTCGTCTATGGTCTTGCTCTCATTAATTTTTCTATCTCCTCTACCGTAATTGGTATATTTTTCATTAAATCAATGTTGCCGTTTTTGGTAATCCACAAGTTGTTTTCTATGCGAATACCCATTTGTTCTTCTTCTATATAAATGCCTGGCTCTACTGTAAACACCATACCTGCTTTTATAGGTTCGGTACGTGTGCCAAGGTCATGTACATCTATACCTAAATGGTGCGAAATACCGTGGTACAAATATTTTCTGTAGGCCATATTGTCTTTGTCTTGGTTTTTGATATCAGCCTTGGTAAGCAAACCAATTTTTACAAACTGTTTCGTAGCTTCTTCACCTACTTTATCTGTATAGTCAAGTATGGTAATGCCTGGTTTTAAAAGGCTTTTAGCGTAATTGTGTAAATGCAAGCAAGTATTGTACACTTCTTTTTGGCGCTTGCTAAACTTGCCATTTACAGGTATTGTTCTTGTTAAATCGGCACAGTAGCCACCATATTCTGCACCAAAATCCATCAATATCAGTTCGCCGTCTTTACACGCTTGATTGTTACTTACATAATGTAGAGTTCTTGCTCTATCACCACTTGCTATAATGCTGCCGTAAGCCTCGCCTGTAGCACGATTGCGCAAAAACTCATGCATAATTTCTGCTTCAATTTCGTATTCCATTACACCCGGTTTTACAAACCTACATACACGTTCAAATGTTTTTTGGGTAATGTCTATGGCTGTTTGTAATACCTCTACTTCTTCTTTGGTTTTTATACCACGCAATGCCTTCATCAACTTTGCTGCACGCAAGTAGTTGTGCAAAGGATAGCGGCTTTTCATCTCATCAATAAAGCGATAATCACGGCTGCGTACAAGGCTTGCTTTTCTATCGTTCTCGTTACTATTTAGGTAAATATTATCTGCCAAATGCACCCATGTTTGCAGCAATGCATCTATACTATCTAGCCAAATAATGGTTTGTATACCAGAAATAGCAGTGGCCTCATTAGCACGAAGGCGCTTGCCATCCCATTTTTCCTTTAGTTCATTTGGGCGCACCAAAACCAACACTTCACGGTATTTTTCATCATAGCAATCAGGATATAAAATCACCATGCTATCTTCTTGTTCTACACCACTTAGCCAGTACAAGTCGCTGTTTTGCTTAAACTTATGAATGGCATCACCATTGCTAGGAAACTCATCGTTGCTTACAAAAATGGCAATGCTATTTGGCTGCATTTCTTTAGCAAAGCGCTTACGATTATTAATAAAAATATTCGGATTAAGAGGTAGATATTTCATTTACAACAGTTTAGAGGTTGCAATATACGTAGAGACGCCATGCGTGGCGTCTCTACGTATTAAATGTTTGGCGTCTCTACCCATTATTTCTTCCAGCCCCATTCTCTTTTTACGCCCTTGTGTGTATCGGGGTAATTGGCTTCTATCAACAGTAGTAAGGCTTTTAATACTTTGGTGAGTTGCTTTTTAAGATCATTTTTGGTGGCTACTTTACCACTTACGGTGCTATCAATGGTATTAGCTGTTTCTAGAGCCGTTTTATAATCGGCTGCAATAGTTGCCCAAAAGGTTTTACCATATTCTTCATTGTCAAAACCATCTTTAGTAATAGCTGCTTGCATGAGTGCTAAGGCTTCCAAGCGACTATTTCTATCAAATGGTAAGCGATAGTTTTTACCTTCTTTTACTATGCCGTAGCGGCTAAACTCTGCAACAGCATTAGCTTTTTTAAATTGCTTTTCTATATACACTTTCACTTCGGTTACTGCATCGTTTATTTGTTTGTCTAGCTTTTTTAATTGATTGGTAACTGATGAGCGACCACCACCTGTAGATTGCCTTTGGCTAAGTACGGTACGATAGGTTTGTGCCGTAGTGGCAAATTCAGATTGGGTAACCCATAGCAAATTAATTTTTGGTTGTGTAGCCCAAGTAGTAGCCACGGTTTCTACTGTGTGTAAAAAATCTACATCTTTTGCAGGAATGTTAGATGTGGTAGATGCAGTAGTAGAAGTGGTGGTGGCTGAACCTGTTGCATTCGTTGCATCTGGATGCATTTGTTTTTGTTTGATTGTCATAGCTGTAATAATTTAAATGATTGGATAGTCTAAATTATTACTTCTTTATTTTTATACAAAAAAGAAAGCTATTAATGCATTGTTAAAATAGATAAATTGGTATTAAAAATGCCCCGTAGTACATTTTTAGTAGTGAAATGCGTTACGGGGCAGTCACTTTGTTAATTTCTATTTAAAAAGTATATCACGGGGCATTCCCGTAATAGATATTTTTTGCAAAATGGACTGTGGGGCAATCCCGTAAGGTAGTTTTGGTTTGGAAATGTATTGCGGGGAGCTGTATAGAAATTTCGTATAAATTATATGGTACTATAAAAATGTTAGTAGCTATTAGTAGATTTAAGCTTCTACTTTTGTATTAGCCGCAATTATTGAATATTATTTTACCAAGGTTAAGAACAATAAATATATAATGGGAGTAATTAAAATATCAAAAGATAAATTTTATGAGCATAATGTGCTAAAAAATGGTATGGCCAATATTTTTGGAACGGAAGAAAGTTGGTTTGAAGCGGAAGAAAGTAATTTGCTTGCAACAGTTTTAAGAGATAAAATTGACAACGATTGGTCTTATGTAATTCTTGCAAAAAATGGTAATAATGAATATTCTGCAATTGACTTGGCTGTCTCTTTACATTCACAAAAAAGTGCGGAAATAGAGTTAGTTGGAAAATTAGTATTATCAAATGAGACAGGCGAGTACAAAGAACAATTCTATTCTGAAGATGTAAAAATAGATAAGAATGAACAAAAGATAGTAATTACTGATATTAATGAAGAAGTAAAAAAGTATTTAAGTAAACATCCAGAAAAACTTTATGAAATAAGCCCAAGAAAATTTGAAGAACTGGTTGCAAGTATTTTAGAAGATATGGGGCTAAGTGTTGAACTAACACAAGCAACAAGAGATGGAGGTAGTGACATTATCGCACAAATAAAAAATTCACTAACTAGTTTTCTAATTCTTGTAGAGTGTAAAAGATACGCACCTGACAATAAGGTGAATGTTTCTATTGTAAGAAGCGTTGCAGGTGTACATCTTTTAAAGGAGCCCGCAAAAAGTATAATTGTTACTACGAGTACATTTACTAGAGATGCACAAGAAGAAGCAAAACAGTTTCGAGGGAAACTAGAATTAAAAGATTATGAGAATTTAAAAGAATGGCTAAAAGCATATAGATAAAATAAGCTAACATTTTCTAGCACATCGATGCTGTTCTCTTCGACTTTCAAACTCTTACAACCCACAGCCTTCCTTTCTTCTCGTATCAATAATGTATTGAATTTTCCAAACGTTATTTTGTTTTACCAATACAAAATTGTTGACACCGCAATGGCTAAAATTACCGTTGTAATAGAATTGGTAAGGCGTCCAAACATTGGCCAAAGCACCATCTATGTGTACGTTGCCAAAAGTGATGCGTTCATCGGCTGCGCCTTTTGGTAGCTGTGCTATTTGCTTGGCAAAATCTGCAATGGCTTCGTTACGTACCACTGTTTTACCTTGTTTGTTTGTAACGATGGTTTGTAGCAAAGCGCTATCGGCAAAGCAACTATTAAGTAAAGCCGCATCAGATGTTTTCATGGCGGTAAATAATTGTGTTACGGCAGCTTTTACGGCTGTTTCTTCGGTTGGGTTTTGTGCTTGTGCAATAAATACAAAGGCAGCAAAAAATAGGGTAGTGATGAATTGTTTCATGGCTAGTTTGTTATGATATTGTAATACAATTATTGTGGCAAGCTTTCTAGTAAAGCCATTACCAAAGTAGCGGCATTTTTAGCAGCAATGTCATAAAAATGTTTTACATCTGTTGCTGCTTTGCTATTGGCATTATCACTCAAACTTCTGATGACTAAAAATGGCGTTTGTTGTTGCCAACAAACTTGTGCCACCGCAGCGCCTTCCATTTCGGTAGCGGCTGCATGCAGTTGGTAGCGTAGTTGTTGGTTCAGCTTTTCAGACGATACAAATACATCGCCTGTAACAATAATGCCGCTTTTAATAATCGGTAAAAAATTGCTATCGCCTCGTTGTACTTTTTCTAACTGCACTGTTTTAGCTACGGCCATCGCCTTTTTAACCAAACTTGAATCACAATTAAAATACAAAGGATTTGGTTGCATCGTTACAGGATGTTTGGTAGGATTGTACACCATGCCAGTATCTGTAACTGCACCAAAATCATGATAGGTAAGGGTAGTGCCAATCACAATATCGCCAGGCTGTAACGTACTATCTACACCGCCTGCAATACCAGAAAATACAATGCTTTGCGGCTTAAAATGTTCTAGCATTAACGTGGTGGTAATAGCTGCATTTACCTTACCAATACCAGTTTGTGCTAGCACTACTTGTTTGCCACGCAATAATCCTTTGGTAAAATGTATTTGCTGAATGATGGTATCTGAAGGCTGTACCAATTGTTGTTTTAGCAATACCAATTCTGGTGGAAAAGCACCCAAAATACCAATTACTTTTTGCGCCTTAACGCTAGCAATACACAATACTAAACTTAGAAAGAATGCTATTAAATGTTTCATACGGATGATTTAAAAAATAAGTGCTGCAATAGCAAAAGCATCAATAAGCCACATGGCTAATGATATGTTCTTGAATTTACCTGCTGCTATTTGCAAAGTAGTATAACTTAAAAAGCCCCAAATAATGCCTTGTGTAATAGAATACGTGAAAGGAATAAGTACCATCGCAATAAAAGCTGGCACGGCTTCTTCCATAGCTAGCCAATTAATTTTTACCACAGGCTTCATCATAAACACGCCTACTAAAACCAAAGCCGGTGCGGTAGCAATAGCTGGTACTGCACTAATTAATGGCGATAAAAATAGAAACGGTAAAAACAAAATAGCACCTGTAATGGCAGTAACACCTGTGCGTCCACCAGCTTCAATGCCTACAGCAGATTCTATATAAGCTGTACCAGGGCTACTACCTAATAAGCCTGCAATGGTGGTAGAAAAAGCATCAACTAGCAAAGACTGTTTTAGGTTACGAGGTTCGCCAGAAGCATCCATCAAATCTGCCGCTTCGGCAAGACCTACAAAAGTGGAAAGGCTATCAAACAAATCAGTAAATACAAAAGCAAATATTACTGGTAGCATGCTGTATTGTAACGAATGCACTATATCTAGCTTAAAGAGCAAACTAAAATCTGGCATGGCGACAATACCATTGAAATTGATGATGGTATTTGTGCCGCCCCAATATCTACCAATTGGCCAAGCCAATACACTAGTTGCAATAATGCCAATGATGATGCCGCCTTTTACTTTTTTAAGTAACAAGATGGCTGTAATAGCAAGTCCAATTAAAAAGGTAATAACTGGTGCTGATAATGTACCGATGCCAACAATGGTTGCAGGATTAGCTACAATAAACTTTGCATTTACAAAACCAATCAACGTAATAAACAAACCAATACCAGCAGCAATTGCATAACGCAAAGTTTTAGGGATGGCTTTTACAATGTAAGTGCGAATATTGAATACTGATAATAATAAGAAAATAATACCTGACCAAAAAACTGCACCCAAGGCTACAGTATAACTCACTTTTAAAGTAAGCACAGCGGTGAATGTGAAAAAGGCATTTAGCCCCATACCTGGTGCTACCAAAATAGGGTTACGTGCATATAAACCCATGAGTAAACTGCTGAAAAACGATACCAGTACTGTAGCAGTAAGCACCGCTGAAAACGACATACCTGCTTGACTTAAAATAGACGGATTAACAACTATGATATAAGCTGTTGCTAAAAAAGAAGAAATACCAGCCAATATTTCTGTAGATAGAGAAACAGGCTTTTTATCTTGTAACGCAAATGACTGCATAGCAATTAGGTGGTTTGCTCAAAGATAAGTGCGAAGGGCTTATGATAAAGCTGATGTAACTCAATGACAACACCGAAGTATTGATGCTTCGGGGACTTTATTTCTTTGTGAATTTTTCTTTCTTTAGATATTTTGCAATAGATGTCAAAATACAGATAAATGATAATAACATAGTAAAGACTGATGAAACATCTGCTCTTATCTAAACTTTGGGATTCCCTCGGTATCTTCATTAAGAGTAGAAAGTTTTGATGGATAAATTATTTTATATTGCCATTGTCACAAAAAAAGCAACTATAAATGCTCGATAATTAATAATCAATTTTGAACTTTTGAATTGGAAGTTGCACCAATAAGAGAGTTGATAGAAATTTTTCAAAATATGCTTCCTTATACCTCAGCTAAAACAGGCACATTTGATTTCTCATATTTTATTGATGAAATTAATGGCAAGTTTAAGTTTCCTAATTATAATAGAGATAATAGAAAGTTCCTTGTAAAAATTAAGGACAAGACTAAATATGCTAGCTACTATTATAGTGGATATTCTCAAAATGAAAGAGAAAGATTCACTTTTTCAGACTTTGAAAAAATATTTTTACCACCAGAAGTCGAAGTTGAATCCTTTGAAGAATTTATTGAAAAAATAAATGAAAAGAAATTCGACAACAAAATTGGAAAGGGCTCATCATTATTCCTCTTCAGTTTATTTGAGGAGTATTTAATTGAAGAAGATATTGAAGTTAATTCTTACTGGACAATGAACAATTCAGTAGCTGAGTTTTATCAAAAATTTGGTTATTTAAAAATTCAAGATAAAGCAGTTACAAAGGAGGAATACTTAAATGACATGACTCTAAACTCGTTGACAAATCTTGCCTTTAAACTAAATATCGAACCTCGTAAAAGTAAAAAATCATTGCTTAATCAATTACATAATACAGATTTTATCATCCCTTTGGTCAAGGTTGTTCCAACTAATAAAACGAAAATGTATTGGACAACTTTTGTTGAATTATACCTCAGTGAATTTAAAGCAAATCTTGAGAGGTTTCATCCATTATATATTGAGTCAATTTTAAATGAAGCTATTTATATAAATGATGATAATTCCATTGTCGAAAGAAAAATTATGGAAATCAAAGAGTCAAGGTATTGGAACGATAGACTTGAAACAAAATTTATTAAAAATTGATACCCAAAATGGTTCAGCATCCCATTGTTTCCCATGCTTATCATGTTCTGCAAGGAATGTGGATGAGTTGATAAATGATAAATCAAAGTGAATTCAGATGAATAATTTGCCCTTATCTAGACTTTGGGATGCCCTCAGGAATATCCCCGAATAGCGGGTTAAATTTGCAATTAACTTAGATTGAAAATGTATTTAAATGACGCCAAATAGAATTAACAAAGATGTATTGACGCTACTTACAATCATTAACTCACCGAGCGAGCCGATATTTATGAGAGTTGAAGCCGAACCAGGCGTGATGATAAGTGATTGCTTTCCTTCTGTTTTAAGAAAAGCAGAAACTTGCGGGGGCAAAATGATTATGGGATGGCAAATTTGGCAGACAAATAATCTTATCGAAGCAGAAGCTCATGCAGTTTGGGAAGATTTAAATGGTAATCTAAAAGATATTACACCAAAAAATAATGGTGCTAGAAGAATACTTTTTGTTGCTGACCCAAAGTTAAAATACGATAATAAACAGATTCAAAATATCAGGCTAAATACAACTACTAATCCTTTAGTTGATGATTTAATCAAAGTATGCGAAGCAATATTTGCTTTTGAAAATAGAGGTGAAAGAGCCAATTTACTTAGCTTCAACTTGACTAATGAACAAGCGATTCATTTGAATTATTTATACGAACTTAAAACAATGATACTTTGTATTTTGAAAATGAAGGGTACTAGAAATTCACGTTGTGTTTGTGGTAATAATCTTCCATTTATATTGTGTCATGGCAAAAATTTTGAAAAAATGATTTTAAAAAATATTTAATTTTTTTTGAAATCAAACGCTCTTCAATAATATCTTTTTCCTTTAAATATTACAGCCTTCCTTTCTTCTTGTATCAATAATGTATAGAATTTTCACTTTAGTTACATAAAACAAAACATCCTTAAAGCCTTTGGCTTTAAGGATGTTTTAAACACAAAATATAAAAGCTTATAAAAATTTCAATACTTCTGCACCCATAGCTGCTGTGCCTAAAATTTTGTCAGCCGGTGTGGTAGCGTCGGCAATGTCACGAGTTCTGTAACCTTCTTTCAATACTTTGTCTACAGCGCTAATTACCAATTCTGACTCTTCTTTAAGACCGAAAGAAATATCTAACAACAAAGCAGCCGATAAAATTGAAGCCAAAGGATTAGCAACACCTTTACCAGTAATGTCGTGTGCAGAACCATGAATAGGCTCGTAAACACCCGTGCCATCACCAATAGACGCAGACGCTAGCATGCCCATAGAGCCTGCAATTTGAGAGGCTTCATCGGTTAAAATATCACCAAATAAATTGGCTGTAACTACTACATCAAATTGCTTTGGATCTTTAATCAACATCATAGCACAAGAGTCAACAAACTGGTGTGTTACTTCAACCTCAGGATATTCTAAAGCAACTTTTTGTACCACTTCACGCCACAAACGACTGGTTTCTAAAACGTTGGCTTTATCAACCGACATTAGTTTTTTGCCACGTGTCATAGCTGCATCAAATGCTTTACGAGCAATACGTTCTACTTCAAAACGGCTATATTCAGCTACGTCAAAAGCAGTATCGTTATTGTTTTTGCGACCTTTTTCGCCGAAGTAAATATCACCTGTTAATTCACGGAAGAATAAAATATCAGCACCTTTTAAAATTTCTGGTTTAATGCTAGAAGCACCTAACAATTCATCGAATAATTTGATAGGACGTAAGTTGGCATACAAGCCAAGTTCTTTACGCATTTTCAATAAACCTTGCTCTGGACGTACTTTAGCAGTAGGGTCGTTATCGTATTTTGGATGACCAACCGCACCAAATAAAATAGCGTCAGAGGCTTTCATTTTTACCAAAGTTTCGTCTGGTAAAGGATTGCCAGTCGCTTCAATGGCAACGTGGCCAATTAAGGCATCATCGTATGTAAACTCATGGTTGAATTTAGCAGCTATTTTGTCTAAAACTTGCTTACCTACAGCAGTTACTTCCTGACCAATACCATCACCAGGAACGATTAAGATGTGTTTTTTCATTTTTTCTTTTGAGGCAAAGAGGCAGAAAGGCAGAAAGGCAAAGAGTTGATCTAAGCGACTAACAAATGTCTCTTTTATTTTAGTTTTTGAATAATGGTGTATAAAATTTTATCAACTTCAATACTTAGGTTAAATACTTTATTAAAGCTTTCTTGTGTAATATAATTTAGGTCTAAAGCAATTTGAATTTGTGTTTGCAATTCGTACAGAGAGCCATTTGCTATTTGTAAAAAACGTTTGTAATCACCAGTTGAATTTCTACCATAACCTTCTGCAATATTGCTTGGTATAGAAACGGCACATTTACGTATTTGACTTGTTAAACCATAGATTTCTTCTTGCGGAAAAACTTGACTTGTAAGGTAAATATCCTTTACTAATGTCATTGCTTTTTGCCAAACAATTAAGTCTCTATATGATTTAATTGGTGTCATTTGTATACTTTTTTTACTTTCTGTCTTACATCTTCCTGCCTCCTTGCCTTACACCTCTTTGCCTTCTAAATTATGTTGAGCATTTTCTGCGTTGCTTTAATAGCTGCTACTGTTTGGTCGCTATCAAGGCCACGGGTTTTAAACTCTTTGCCATTGTGTAGCCATGTAATAATGGTTTCGCACAAAGCATCTGATTTACCACCAGGAGGAATACGAACGGTATAATCTGTTAATAGTGGTAATTCCAATTTTTTGAGTTTATATATTTTTTGCAAAGCATTTACAAAGGCATCGTACTGACCATCGCCTTGTGCATGTTCTTCAAATATTTCGTTACTAATACTGATTCTTAATGTTACTGATGGACGTAAATCTTTTGAATGTGTGAGTACATAATTATCAATCTGTACTTTTTCTTCAATGGTGTTACTATCTAAAATATCAGAAATGATATAGGGCAAATCAGCCTGCGTAACCATTTCTTTTCTGTCACCCAATTCAATAATACGTTGGGTAACTTTCTTCAAATCTTCATCAGATAATTGAATGCCTAGTTGCTGTAAATTGTTTTCAATATTGGCTTTACCGCTTGTTTTGCCCAAAGCATATTTACGCTGACGGCCAAAACGTTCAGGCATTAAATCATTAAAATACAAGTTGTTTTTCTTGTCGCCATCTGCATGAATACCAGCTGTTTGGGTAAATACATTTTCACCCACAATTGGCTGATTAGGCGATACACGAAAGCCAGAAAAAGTTTCAACCAACTTGCTTACAGAATACAACGATTTTTCAACCACCGATGTTTTTATATTCTTTACAAAATCATTCAATACCGCAACAGTACTAGATAATGACGCATTACCAGCTCTTTCGCCCATACCATTAACAGTAAGATGCAAACCATGAATACCAGCTTTAACAGCGGCTAAAACATTTGCTGTACCTAAGTCATAATCGTTATGACCATGAAAATCGAAGTGCGTATTTGGATATCTGTTGACTATCTCGCTTATAAATTCACTTACTTCTGAAGGAATTAAAACGCCCAAAGTATCAGGTAATAAAATGCGCTTAACAGGTTGTTGCGTTAAAAAGTCAAGGTATTGAAAAACGTAGTCTTTAGAGTTACGCATACCATTGCTCCAATCTTCTAAATACACGTTGCAAGTAATGCCTTTGCTATTGGCTAAAGCAATCACAGCAGCTATTTCATCAAAATGTTGCTGTGGTGTTTTCTTCAATTGGTGCGTTAAATGATTCAGCGAACCTTTGGTTAATAAGTTCATCACTTTTGCGCCAGCTTCTACCATCCAATTAATAGAGGTTTCACCATCAACAAAAGTGAGTACTTCTACTTTATCAATAAAGCCATTAGCAGTAGCCCAATTCGTAATTTTTTTTACGGCTAAAAATTCGCCTTCTGAAACACGTGCAGAAGCAATTTCAATTCTATCTACTTTGACCTCTGTTAGTAGTAATTGTGCAATCGTTAATTTTTCTGAAGCAGAAAAGGATACACCACTCGTTTGTTCACCATCGCGTAGCGTGGTATCCATTATTTCTATGTGACGCCCCGCCCCTAAAGGGTGATTTCTTTTTTTATCGCTCATTTATTGGATAAATTTTTATTCACAAAACCCACTTTTATATCCCCTTTAGGGGCAGGGGGCTAGTATGCTGAATTGGCTGCGAAAGTTTTAATCTCGTCTTTCATGGCTTGTAGATAATCAATATCATCAAAACCATTGAGCATATTGTGTTTTTTGTAACCATTAATAGCAAAAGATTCAGACTCGCCAGTAGCTAAAATAGTAATGGTTTGTTCTGGTAAGTTTACTTCTAATTGTGCATTTGGGTCAGCCTCAATAGCAGTGAATATTTTTACTAAAAATTCATCACTTACAGTAACTGGTAAAATGCCAATGTTTAAAGCGTTGCCTTTAAAAATATCAGCAAAAAAGCTTGAAACTACGCAACGAAATCCGTAGTCGTAAATTGCCCAAGCAGCATGTTCACGGCTACTACCGCTACCAAAGTTTTTGCCACCTACTAATATTTTGCCCGAGTAAATAGGATTGTTTAAAACGAAATCTTGCTTTGGTGTTTCGTCGTTATTGTAGCGCCAATCTCTAAAAAGATTATCGCCAAAACCTTCACGCTTAGTAGCTTTTAAGAAACGTGCAGGAATAATTTGATCAGTATCTACGTTTTCTATTGGTAAAGGAACCGCAGAACTTGTAAGAACAGTGAATTTATCGTAAGCCATGATAATTATTTTTGCCCCCAGCCCCTAAAGGGGTGTAGTATTTTTTCAATTTAATATTTATAAAAAACTTTTTTCTCTTTCCCCCTTTAGGGGTAAGGGGTTTACATTAACTCTCTAGGATCTGTAACAACACCTGTAACAGCAGCAGCAGCAGCCACTAATGGACTAGCCAAAAGCGTTCTGCTTCCTGGGCCTTGACGACCTTCGAAGTTTCTGTTGCTAGTGCTTACCGCATATTTACCAGCAGGAATTTTATCATCGTTCATTGCCAAACATGCTGAACAACCCGGCTGACGTAATTGAAAACCAGCTTCGTTTAACACATCTAAAATACCTTCTTCTTTAATTTGCGCTTCTACAATATGGCTACCTGGCACTAACCAAGCAGTAATATTATCAGCTTTTTGTTTACCTTTTACAATACTTGCAAATGCTCTAAAATCTTCAATACGACCATTGGTACAGCTACCTAAGAACACATAATCAACCTGCTTACCAATGATTTTTTCATCTTCGGCAAAGCCCATGTAAGCCAATGATTTTTTATAAGATGCTGCACCGTCTTTAACAGTGGCAGCCATGGGAATATTTTTGCTAATACCAGTACCTAAACCAGGGTTTGTACCATAAGTAATTTGTGGTTCTATTTGGTCAGCAGTAAATGTTAACTCTAAATCAAACTGTGCATCAGCATCGGTTTTTAAGGTTTTCCAATGTGCTACCGCTTTATCCCAAGCATCGCCTTTTGGTGCTTTTTCTCTACCTTTTAAATAATTGAAAGTGGTTTCATCTGGCGCAATCATACCGCCACGAGCACCCATTTCTATAGATAAGTTACAAACCGTCATTCTTCCTTCCATGCTCATTTGCTCAAATACTTCACCTGCAAACTCAATGAAATAGCCTGTGGCACCACTTGCAGAAATTTGCGATAAAATGAACAAAGGCACATCTTTTGGCGAAACACCTTTACCTAATTGGCCATTAATAGTAATGCGCATTTTTTTAGGCTTTGGCTGCATAATACATTGAGAAGACAATACCATTTCTACCTCAGAAGTACCAATACCAAAGGCAATAGCACCGAAAGCACCGTGTGTAGAGGTGTGAGAATCCCCACAAACGATGGTCATGCCTGGTAACGTAATACCATTTTCTGGCCCTACAACGTGTACAATACCATTTTTAGGATTGTTTAAACCCCAATGCGAAATACCATATTTAGCAGCATTTGTTTCTAATGCTTTTAATTGATTAGCCGATAATGGATCTTCAACAGGTAAGTGTTGATTGATAGTAGGTGTGTTATGGTCAGCGGTAGCAAAGGTTCTAGCAGGAAACATCACACCGATATTTCTTGTTTCTAAACCTAAAAACGCAACCGGGCTGGTTACTTCGTGAATAAAATGACGGTCGATAAAAAACACATCTGGGCCATCTTCAATTTTACGTACAACGTGGGCATCCCACACTTTATCAAACAATGTACTAGCCATAAAGCTTTTGTTTATTTATTAAAAATAGTTTGTAAATATCAGTAATTTTTTGTTTTTGGTAAGTAAATAGAACAAAAGCCTACGTATCGCTTCTATCATTTACAAATACCTTTTTCTTACTCGCTTACAAAAGTAAAGTGTTGAAGCATGACAAAAACATACTTATTTTGTCAATTATCAATACTTAATAGGTATTTATGGAAATAAGGCACCTCAAATATTTTTTGACTTTAGCAGATGAATTGAGTTTTGTAAAGGCATCAGAGAAATTATTTATTTCTCAACCGCCATTGAGCCGTCAGATAAAAGAATTAGAAGACGAGTTAGGGGCAAAATTATTTGACAGAAATAGTAAAAAAGTAGAACTAACACAAGCTGGCAAATACTTTAAGGAAGAAGTGACAATACTGCTAGATAATTTGGATAGAATAAAACTAAAAACCCAGAAGATTAGTAATAATATTAGTGGTGAATTTAGGATTGCCTACATCAGTTCTACGTTTTCTGGTGATATTGCTGAGCTAATTAAGTTCTTGTCTAGCAAATATCCTTTTGTAAATTTTAGTTTGTACGAAGTGCCTACAGCAAGGCAAATTAGTGACTTAGAGCAAGGAAAACTAGACTTAGGTATTATTCGTGCACCACTAAAATCGCCTAAAATTGCTACCGATTTATGGTTTAGGGATAGTTTTTCGGTAGTGTTTAATAAGCAATTGGTACAGCTTGACACGGAACAAGATATAGAGAAACTAAAGGACGAGACTTTTGTATTTTTTAATAAAGATTACGCACCACATTATTATGAGTTGCTACTAGAAATATGTGCCACTTATGGTTTTGTACCCAAAGTAGTACATGAATCCAACAATATATCGTCTATCATTCAGTTGGTTAAAAATGGGTTGGGATCATCTATTGTACCCACAAATATTTTAAAAAGCCACAACTATTCAGAGTTAGGATTTATTGAATTGAAGAAAGGTAATTTGTTTACCGATGTATTAATAGCTACACCAAAAGATGATGATTCTGAAATAGCCAAAGCAGCTATTGGCTTTTTGCTGCGGTAAATAAAAAAGCTCTCTTAAAAGTTTAATTCTAAGAGAGCTTTGAAGTATTGTAGCGTAATGGTTTCTAGATCAATTCAACTTTTTCCATCACGTCACCAGCTTTTATTTGGTCTACCACTTCTATACCATCAATTACTTTACCAAAGCAAGTGTGTACACCATCTAAATGGCTAGTGTTATTACGGCTGTGGCAAATGAAAAACTGTGAGCCGCCAGTGTCTTTACCACGATGCGCCATAGACAATACGCCACGGTCGTGGTATTGTTTATCACCTTTTGTTTCGCATTTAATTGAGTAACCCGGCCCGCCAGTACCATTACCAATAGGGCAGCCACCCTGTATCATAAAATCTGGTATTACTCTATGAAATTTAATGCCATTGTAAAACCCTTCGCTGATTAGTTTCTTAAAATTCTCAACAGCAATTGGTGCTGCATCGTCGTACAATTCAAATGTTATTACACCCTTAGCGGTAGTAATAGTACCTTTTGTTAAAGTTGTTTCGCTCATGTCAATATCAAATTAGCTAGCGAAAGTAATGGTTTATGGTTATTGTGTGGGGGCGTTTGCCCTGGTGCTTCAATAATCATAAGATATGGTATTCAAAATGCTTAGATGCTATGAATACTAACTTTTGATGTACTTTCTTTTGTTTACTATTTAATGATTATTTTTAGCATGTAAATATTAGTTATGCCAACCATTTCTATGTTTTTCGGAATAATTAACGCAAGTTGCTAGTTATAAAATAAGTGAGCATCGAAAAGAGTTTAAAAGTTACCACACTCATCAAAC
>NZ_JBQWIE010000032.1:0-43952 GCF_056745525.1 Parasediminibacterium sp. HNIBRBA5674
CTTAAAGCAACGGATAAATTTAATTTTATTGTATCAAAGAGCTAATTTATCTTTCGTACACCTGTGGTGAGGACACGTACCAAGGCGAAGAGTACTTCTTTGTGAAAAGTAGACTTATAATTGTGATAACTTATCAAACTCTACTTTGGCTAAGTAGTATTCAAATACAAGTTATGTTGAAAAAAGATAGCTAATCAACTAGATATGTAGAATTAAAATTGAATGTTTTGAATATTTCATCTAAATCTAGCTTGCAATCTTTAGGTAGATTTATGGTTGCAATACTGCCCATATCAACCTGCCAAGAACCACCATGTTTTACTATTTCGTCACCTAGCAATCGATATTCAGACGTATTGAATTGAGAAGTTAGAAAAAAGCGAGTAGTGATGAATTCAGAGTCCTTAATTATTCGAACAATTTCATGTTCGCCATTTTTGTTAATCCGAGTTTCGAACTCTGCACCAATTGTTAACCGACAATTGAATAAATCATTCTCAAGAACACGAAAAATATTTTCTGAAATTTTGTGAACGTATATATTAAAAGACATCTTTTGTCTCTTATCATAAATGTATATCTCAATTGGATCTTCTAGCATAGTTTTTAAATCTTTAGCTCCTATAAATAAATAATAAACCTACTTGCAATATACCTAATTTCTTCTGTAACATAATCGTCACCTTCCAGCTAATCAATGCCCAAAAGTGTTCAAGGCGTTGCAGTGAGTGACACAACGAAGTTTAATAGTAGTACCACAGCCCACCAAAACACATCTACCCTACCAAAATGATAATCACCCTTTCAAAATGAAAGGGTATTTTTTTGCGCTTGCCTTTGGCCGAAAAATATTTTTAACTTTTTTATTGAGTGTTTTTAATCATTTCACTTCTCACTTTTCCCCTTTCACCTCTACTGGCATTTTATTGGTGCTTGTGCTAGTGATTGCCTGCTAATGATAAGATTTTAGCAAACCCCTACTACTATGTACTCTAACCTTAAGAAGGTAACGGCAGCCGGTCTGTTGGTTACCCTTGGAATTATCTTTGGCGACATTGGTACTTCCCCTTTGTATGTTTTTAAAGCCATCATGGGCGAACGACCTATTACTGATGAGCTTGTTTATGGCGGTATTTCCTGCGTTTTTTGGACGCTCACTTTACAAACCACCTTCAAATATATTTTGCTGACCTTGCAGGCGGATAATAAAGGCGAGGGTGGTATCTTTTCTCTGTACGCTTTGGTGTGGCGTTATAGGCATTGGCTGTATTTTCCTGCTATTGTTGGTGCAGGTACTTTATTGGCCGATGGTATTATTACACCGCCTATTTCTGTATCATCTGCTATTGAGGGCTTAAATGGTGTTCATGGCCTTGAAAGCATTATTGTACCTGGCAACGCCCTTACGGTAGGTATTGTTATCGGTATTATTTCGCTGCTGTTCTTTTTTCAGCAGTTTGGTACTAAGGTGGTGGGCAGTGCTTTTGGGCCTATTATGTTTATCTGGTTCAGCATGATTATGTTTTGGGGCGTTATTCAAATAGCCCATTACACGCCTATTCTTGCGGCTTTTAATCCTTACTACGCTATTCGTTTGTTAGTCAATTATCCAAATGGTTTCTGGCTATTGGGTGCGGTATTTTTATGCACTACTGGTGCAGAAGCGTTGTATTCAGATCTTGGCCATTGTGGTAAAAAGAATATTCAAGTAAGTTGGATTTTTGTAAAAGTGGCTTTGATTAGCAACTATTTTGGTCAGGCTGCATGGTTGCTACACAGTGGCAAAACGCATTTAGATGGCTTGAATCCTTTTTATGAAATCATGCCACATTGGTTTTTATTGCCTGGTATTGTGATTGCCACTTTGGCTACCATTATTGCTAGTCAGGCTTTAATTAGCGGTTCGTTTACTTTAATTAGCGAAGCCGTAAGCATGAACTTTTGGCCACGTATTACCATAAAATACCCCACCAATATTCGTGGGCAAATTTATATACCAAGCATTAACTGGATATTGTGGGCAGGCTGTGTAGGTATGATGCTGTACTTTAAAGATTCGAGCAAAATGGAAGCTGCATATGGCTTTTCTATTACCGTGGCCATGTTAATGACCACTTGCTTAATGTTTTACTACATGAAGTTTGTGAAGAAATGGGCATCGGTATTACTGTTTATTATTCTAGCTGTATTCTTAGCAGTAGAAGTGTCTTTCTTTATAGCCAATGTGGCAAAAATTAAGCAACGTTGGATGTTCTTAATATTTGAAGTTACTTTGGTATTTATCATGTATATCTGGTACAGAGCAAGAAAAATTACCAATCGCTTTTTACAATTTGAAAACATACAGCCCTATGTACCTGCGTTAACAGAACTAAGTGTAAATAAAGATGAGCCAAAATATGCTACACATTTGGTGTACCTAACCAAAGCCAATAACAAAAAGGCCATTGAAAAAAGAATACTAGAATCGCTACTATGCAAGCGACCAAAACGTGCAGATGTGTACTGGCTATTGCATATAGATAGAACCGATGAGCCCTATACTATGGAATACTCGGTAGAAGAAATAGAACATGATAAAATTATTCGTGTAGACTTTAAGCTAGGCTTTAGAATTCAGCCAAGGATCAACTTATTCTTTAAGAAAGTATTGGAAGAAATGCTAGAACATCACGAGCTGCATTTAGACCCTAACAAGCCTGCACTAGCACTAAACAAACACAATATTACAGGCGATATTCGCTATGTCATTATTCAGCGTTTCTTATCGGTAGAAAATGAGTTTTCGTTAAACGAAGGCTTTATACTCAACTCGTATTTTGCTATTAATGGCTTGGCTTTATCAGATAAAAAAGCCTTTGGGCTTGATGGTAGCGATACCGACATAGAGAAAACGCCATTGGTAATTGCCACACCACAGCAAGTATCGTTAAGGCGTGTAGCGAGTTTATAATTTATAAAAGCTACAATGAACATCTTAAGTAAAGACAAGTAATTGTAGCTTTTTATACCGAAACTTGTAGTAATGAAACTAAAAACAAAACTCACAGTTGGCATCGGTTTTCTGTTCATCGTGATATTGGTGTTCGGTATTCTTGGCATTAGTTCTATCTATAAGTTAAGTAACGATACCAATAAAATATTGACCAATAATTACGAAACATTGGTGTACAATAACAATATGCTAAAGGCTTTAGAAGAACTGCCTGGCAATAAAACAGCGTACGCTGAATTTGAAAAAAATCTTGCCAATCAAGAGAGAAATATTACAGAATACGGTGAAGATGATGCCACAAAATCGCTACGCAAAAACTTTGAAGAGCTACAACTACAACCTAATGATAGTAGCAATTACAGAGAAATAAGGCAAGCCATTCAACGCATTAACAACATAAACCAAAATGCTATTTTACGCAAAAATGATACTGCTCAAAGCACCGCAAGTAATGCGATATTTTGGTTAACGGTTGTGTTTACTATTTTAACCATTATTGCATTAACACTAACGGTCAATTTTCCAGATGTAATAGCAACACCTATAAAAGCTTTGGCAGAAGGTATTACAGCCATTGCCAATAAAAACTATAGTAATCGCATACACTTAAAGCAAGATGATGAATTTGGTGATTTGGCTAATGCCTTCAATATTATGGCCGAAAAGCTAGACGAATATGAACACAGTAATTTGGCTAAAATTAAGTTTGAGAAAAGCCGTATTGAAACCATTATTAACCAAATGAAAGATGGTATTATTGGTTTGGATGAACGCAAAAACATTTTGTTTATAAATGCTGTAGCCGAAAAAATGCTTGGGTTAAAAGAGCAAGATATTGCGGGTAAATATGCTGCTGATGTTGCTATTAGTAATGATTTAATGCGTCGCTTATTGCAAGATGATAATTACACAGAATTGAAAATTTATGCCGATAATAAAGAAAGCTATTTTAATAAAGATGTGCTCAGTGTAAGTAACGATGAACAAGTAATTGGTAATGTAATTGTGCTAAGAAACATCACGCCATTTCATGAACTGAACGAGGCTAAAACCAATTTTATAGCAACCGTTTCTCATGAATTGAAAACACCGATTGCTTCTATAAAAATGAGTCTTGATTTGCTTGAGAATAAACAAATAGGCGCTATAAACGATGATCAACAACAACTGATTGACAGCATTAAAGACGATAGCAATAGACTATTAAAAATAACAGGTGAATTATTGAACTTATCTCAAGTTGAAACTGGTAATATTCAGTTGAGCTTACAGCCATGTAGCATTTTAGACATTGTAGATTATGCCACCAATGCGGTGAAAGTTTCTGCAGAGCAAAAGAAAATCACTATTCAACAAGAGCTTGCAACAACGAATGTGTTGGTAAAAGCCGACAAAGACAAAACTGCTTGGGTATTGATTAATTTATTGACCAATGCCATAAAATATTCGCATGAACACAGCATTGTTACCATTAGCATACAACATGAAAATGATTATTTAAAAATTAGTGTTGCAGATAAAGGTGTTGGCATTGCATCAAAATACTTAGACAAAATCTTTGACCGCTACTTTAAAACACCAAGTAGCATTTCTACAGGTACTGGCTTAGGGCTAGCCATCAGCAAAGAATTTATAGAAGCACAAGGCGGTAGTATTGGTGTGAAAAGTACACTTGGTGAAGGCAGTAATTTTTATTTTACATTGCCTGCTTAGTCATATTTTTATACCTGTACTGTAAAAGTGTATTTAACCAAGCTGATGCTTTAAAAAACATTTTAGTATTTTCTAAAAGAGTATTTACTGCTATGCTATATAAAGCCAATACAAAAAAATTTCGTGTTACAATTTTTCTGTTACAATTTAAAAATGTAACACAGAAAATGTAACAAGCGTGTTACAATTTTATAGTTTTGTAAAAAAGATGTAACAGATGGCAGCTATACTACCCACAAGGCAGGCATTAGGTATATCGCAAGCAGCATTTGCAACGTTGATAGATTGTGACCGTGGTATGCTTGCCATGGCAGAAACTGGTAAGCGATTTTTGCCCGCAACGGCTAGTCTTGCTATGGTGGCCATACAAAATGCCTTACTTACTACAGAACAATTAGCCAATACCACTACCCCACATGATACAGCTACCCAAAAAATGCTGAGCAAGCATATAAAAACATGCGAAGTACAATTGCAACAACTACAATTAAAATTAGCTGCCATTAAAGAAAAATTACAGCAAGCACAGCAATTGCTACATGTAGCTAACACATTGGGTACAGATAGTTCACTTACAGAAAATGCCAGCCTACAATGGGCTATACTGCAACGAAAAGCTGGTAGCAAACTAAAAAAGTATCAATTTTTAAGAGTGCAAGCGCTGATAGCCATAAGTGGTCTAGAAGCAGAAATAACTTGTGCGAAAGCCTTGTAGGTAGTTGCTCTCTCATTACATAGTTGCATAGCTATACTGATTATCGGTTACGCCAATGTGATTCGCAGTAAAACTACATCTTTCGTAATATTTATTGAATAGTAATAAATATACTAAATTTTTACTTTTGAAATGGCTGACAAAACAACAGCCATTTAGTATATGTAATACTCATTTAACCTAATGACGCAGCCTAGCGAGGCTGATAGCCTAATTAAAACCGCCGAGCTTGACCAAAGCAAATTAGTAGCCCGCAAGCAATGGTTCACTTAGTATCAATACAAATTAAGGTTATCAAGCAATAACCATAACCTACAATACTTAGTGATTAAACTGTCTTCTAAACTATTATAAAACAAAAACTACTTGCGAAATTATCTACGAATGCAATTTGATATTATGGATATATAACAATATAATTTATAAAGAAATTTTAGCAATAAAAAAGCCCTAATTAAGGAAAAGTGTAGCGAGAGATTGACCGCTGTTTACTAAAATTTGAGGAAGATTTTGCTAATTTCTATTTAACTATTATTCCAAACGTTTTACCAGAAACCTTAATCATGTTCTCTGCAACCAATTCATTCATTACCCTGAAAACTGTTTCAAAAGTAGTACCGGCAAAATTGGCTATATCTTGTTTAGTAATAGTAATATTGGCAAAACCATCGGCATTTGTACCAAATTTTTGTTGAATTTTCTGTAGTGCATTTATCACCCTATCTCTCACAGGCATATGTGCCATATTGCGCATTTTCTTCTCAGATTCTTGTAATTCCTCTGCAAAAAATAACATTAGCTGATAAGTGAGTTCGTGGTTTACTTTCAGTGATGATTTAAAAAAGTCCAAATCAATAAAGCAAGCTGTAACGGCTTCTAAAGCAGTGCCTGATACAGGATAAATAATATCATTACCCAAACCACGATGACCAATAATATCACCCTTTTGCGCAAAGCGCACAATCAACTCTTTATCGTCACCCCATTTTTTATGTACTTTGGCTATACCGTCGTATATAAAGTACATACCTTTTACTTCTTCACCTTCGGTAAATATTAATTCGCCTTTTTTAAACTGTTGCATTTGCCTGTGCGCATCTATAGCAGGCAACCATTCTTTTAAAGATAGTTTGCAAAAAAAACAGCTTTTTAAATCGCAATTATGTTTCCCCTTTTTCATCAAGTCTAATCTTCCTTTTAGCAAATAAATTGCAAGTTAATAGGTTATTAAGTACCTGTTTATATATTCTATCCAACTGATTGTTTTGCTTGAGTAATAGACGCAACTGTTGACGCTAAAAAAGAAGGATGTAAAGACACTACTTCACCTACAATAATAATGGCAGGATTACTTAAGCCAGCGTATTGCGCCCTAAAAGCAATGTCTTTCACCTTGCCTATTACACATTTCTCTCGTTCTGTAGTACCATCTTGTATGATAGCCACAGGCGTTTCTGTTTTACCGTATTTACTAAATATGTCCATAATGGCTTCAAGCTTACTCATTGCCATTAATATTACTACGGTAGCAGATGATTGCGCAGCTAATTGAATATCATTAGAAATATCACCACTTTGTGTAGTGCCAGTAGTAACCCAAAAACTCTCATTAATACCTCTACATGTTAATGGTATCATTTGCGAAGCAGGTACAGCAATAGCACTAGAAATACCAGGCACCACTTCTACCGCTATACCATTGGCTCTTGCAGCATCAATTTCTTCTTGCGCCCTACCAAATACAAATGGATCACCACCTTTTAAGCGTACAACTTTTCCATGTTGCAAAGCCATCTCTACAATTAGCAAATTAATTTCTTGCTGTGATAATGCATGACAACCAAAACGCTTACCTACAAATTGTACAATGGCATTAGGCGACGCATAGTCTAATAAAGATGTATTTGCCAGTGCATCATATAATATTACATCTGCAGCTTGTAGCGTTTTTATTGCTTTTAGTGTAATTAAATCTGGATCTCCCGGGCCAGCACCAACTAAACTGAGTAGTGATTTTTTCATTCTTTTATATTATGTTTAAATAAATGTAACTTATTTAAGATAAAAATAGTTGTTTTTTGAAAATAAACCTTTAATTTTATGACATAATTAATATTTTAATAAGAATAAACGGAAGAAACAGTTTTTATTTTATTAAATGTTATTAATAATAATACAACGATTTCTTGCCGTTTTATTTACTAACCCAATCATATAAACTAATATGAAAATTGTAGTAATTGGTAACGGTATGGTAGGTTTCAAATTTTGTGAGAAACTTATTGCTAAAGCTCAGCCACAACAATTTAACATTGTTGTTTTTGGTGAAGAAATTCGCCCTGCTTACGACCGTGTACATTTATCCGAATTCTTTTCTGGCAAAACTGCTGACGACTTGTTAATGTCGCCACTTAATTGGTATGCAGAAAATAATATTACACTGCATTTAGCAGACCCAATTACAAATATTGATAGAGAAGCGAAAACTGTTACTTCACACAAAGGCATTATAGAAAGCTACGACGCATTAATTATAGCAACAGGTTCTTCGGCGTTTGTACCACCAATACCTGGTGTAGAAAAAGATGGTGTATTTATATATAGAACCATTGAGGATTTGGAACTAATGCAGGCTTATGCTAAAAAAGCTAAAAAAGGCGCTGTAATTGGCGGTGGTTTATTAGGCTTAGAGGCTGCAAAAGCAATGCTTGATTTAGGTATTACCGATACAACGGTGATAGAATTTGCTCCCCGTTTAATGCCTCGTCAAATAGATGAAGCTTCATCCAATATCCTTACAAAAAAACTTGAAACACTTGGACTAAAGATTGCTACCAGTAAAAACACATCTACCATTCTTGGTAACAATGCAATTACTGGCATGCAGTTTACTGACGACACCAGCATAGAAGTAGATATGCTAGTAATATCTGCTGGTATTAAACCACGAGACGAAGTCGCTCGCCTTTGTGGCTTGCAAGTGGGTACTCGTGGTGGTATTGTAGTAAATGAAAAACTACAAACATCAGATGCTTCTATTTATGCAATAGGCGAATGCGCTTTGTACAATGGCATGATTTACGGTCTTGTTGCGCCAGGTTACGATATGGCAGAAGTAGTAGCTAGTCATCTTGTAAGCGTAGACAAATCTTTCCTTGGTTTTGACATGAGTACAAAACTTAAACTAATAGGTGTAGATGTTGCAAGCTTTGGCGATCCATTTGTTCAAACCAGTGAAACCAGAACAATAGTGTTTGAAGATACCATGAAAGGTATTTACAAGCGCATCAATATTAGTGGTGATGGCAAATATTTACTTGGTGGTATTTTAATAGGCGATGCAGAGGCATACAACATGCTGTTACAAACTACTAAAAATAAAATAGTACTGCCACCAAATGCAGAAGATGTAATACTTGGTAGTCGTGGTGGCGAAACAGAAGCATCAGGCGGTGGTGTTCTAGGCCTACCAAATGAAGCAATAGTTTGTAGTTGTGAAAGCATTACCAAAGGCGATATCTGCAATGCTGTTACAGAAGGCGGTTGCGAAACCATTGATGCCATAAAAAAATGCACCAAAGCGGGTACAGGTTGTGGTGGTTGTGTACCAATGGTTAAAGACCTAATGCAACATACCATGAAGGCGCAAGGCAAATATGTACGCAACATTATTTGTGAGCACTTTGATTATTCTCGTCAAGAGTTGTTGGATTTAGTGAAAATGAACCAACTTAAAACGTACGACGATGTATTAGATTCTTTTGGCAAAGGCGATGGCTGCGAAACTTGTAAACCTTTGGTGGCTTCAGTTTTAGCAAGCCTTTGGAACGATATGATTCTTGCAAAAGGCAATGCCACTGCACAAGACAGCAACGACCGCTTCTTAGCCAATATTCAAAAAGGTGGTTCTTACTCTGTAGTGCCACGCATACCAGGTGGCGAAATCACACCAGAGAAACTAATTGTTATTGGCTCTGTAGCTAAAAAATACAATCTCTACACAAAAATTACAGGTGGTCAGCGCATCGATTTATTTGGTGCACACTTATCAGACTTACCAAAAATTTGGGAAGAATTAATTGCTGCTGGTTTTGAAAGTGGTCATGCCTACGGCAAATCATTACGTACAGTAAAAAGCTGTGTAGGTAGCACTTGGTGTCGCTTTGGTCTTCACGATAGTGTAAGCTTTGCCATACAAATTGAAGAACGCTACCGAGGCCTTCGTTCACCACATAAATTAAAAGGCGGCGTTTCTGGCTGTATACGTGAATGTGCCGAGGCACAAAGCAAAGACTTTGGCGTCATTGCTACAGAAAAAGGCTGGAACTTGTACGTATGTGGCAATGGTGGCAGCAAACCACAACATGCGTTGTTATTGGCTTCTGACTTAGATAATGCAACCCTTATAAAGTATCTCGATAGAATGTTGATGTTTTACATAAAAACAGCCGATCCATTAACCCGCACAGCCACTTGGCTTAATAAAATGGAAGGCGGTATAGATTATTTACGCAATGTAGTGGTAAATGATAGTTTGGGTATAGGCGAAACACTTGAACAAGAGATGCAAGCACTAGTAGATAGTTACAAATGCGAGTGGAAAGAAGCCATAGAAAATCCAGAAATAAGAAAACGCTTTAGCCACTTTGTAAACGCACCAGAAGAAAAAGACCCGACCATGAAGTTTGAACCCATGCGAGAACAAAAAAAAGTTGCCGATTGGAAGTAAGAATCTTTGGGTAACCAGCTTTAGAGCAAGCATTAAACATCGTTGCGTCGCACACTTGTACTATTAGCGCTTTGTTCGGCTTTTATCGTAGCGTATAAAATTAAAAATTAAAAACTCAAACAATGGAAGAACTAAAAACTACAAATAATCAACTGCAAAATTCCCCTTTAGAGGCTGAAGGGCTCAACTGGTTCTATGCTTGCGATGCCATTGACGTACCAGATAATGGTGGTGTTTGTGTAAAGTACAACGAGGATCAAATTGCCTTATTTCACTTTACACGTAGAGGCGAATGGTATGCCACTCAAAACGAATGCCCACACCGTCAGCAAATGGCTTTAAGCCGTGGTATGATTGGTTCGCAAAATGATGAACCAAAAGTAGCTTGCCCATTTCACAAAAAAACATTTTCACTAGTTACAGGCAAATGCTTAAGCGGTGATGAATGTGCTATTACAACCTATCCTGTAAGCGTGGTAAACGGTAAAGTTTATATAGGCATGCCAGCAAATAACAACTAAACAACCATAATCATTAACCCATTACCAACTAACGCTTATGATATAATATCAAACACCAACAACCAAAAAAAGAGCCCAGCAGAATTGCAGTTCTTACTGGGCCAGAAAATTAAGATGGCAATAATTATTCACCTCAAAAATCGACCAAAACTAACATGAAAAAGTCTTTTGCAAAGATTCTCTGCACAATTATTTTTTGTGCGGTAATTGTACACACAAATGCTCAATTCACACTTACGGGCCAGTTAAGAACTCGTACTGAAATTCGTGATGGCCTAGGCAACCTTACTTTAAAAGGTGCATCAACAGCCGCTTTTACTTCTCAACGTACCCGTTTAAACTTTGGCTACAAATGGGACAGATTAACATTTGGCGTTGCTATTCAAGACGTTAGAGTGTGGGGGCAAGACGCATCTACCATTACCAACAACGATGGGGCAAAATTAATGCTGCATGAAGCTTGGGCTGATTTAACTCTTGCAAATAAAGCAGATACAACCATTAAATTCAAATGGTTCGATTTAATGTCTATCAAAATTGGTCGTCAAGAATTAATTTATGATGATGTAAGATTAATAGGCAACTTAGATTGGTTACAACAAGCTCGTAGGCATGATATGGCTTTATTAAAAACCGTACATCATGGCTGGCAGGTAGATTTAGGTTATGCATTTAACCAAAACAACGATGCCTTTGGTATTACCAATGCTAATTATGTACCAGGCAATACACCAGCCTATGTTCGTAATTCACTAGGTGCTTTAGTGCCAGCACCAGCAGGTTTGGTACCATTAGCAGCAGGCGGTAGTGCTGCAAACAATAGTGCTATTACCGGTACACCAGTTTATGCCAATCCACCCGGCACAAACGCTGCTACACAAGAATATAAATCGTTTACCAGCCTTTACGTAAGCAAGAAAATCAACCAAACTAAATTCTCTGCATTATTCTTTGCTGACAATTTTGGCAAGTACAAACTTGATAGCGTAGGTAATGCTACAGCAGGTTATGTATATGGCCGCAGGTTTGTACCAGCAAGTGCTACAGATGCTTTTGATTACTCAGGCACACAACATCGTTATACCTATGGCTTAATGATTAATCATACTTTTGGTAATGCTTCTGGCTTTGGTAAAATTGCTTTGCAAGCTGCTTATTACAACCAAACAGGTAGCGATAGAGATGGTAGAGATTTATTAGCTTACCATTACACAGTATCTGCTACTTACCAAAAAGGCAAATTCAGTTTTACACCAGGTATTGATGTGTTATCAGGTGATGATGCTTCTAACCCTTCTACTACTAGCAAACGCTTTGATCCATTATACGGTACACCTCATAAACACTGGGGCTACATGGATTATTTCTACGTAGGTACTGGTTCGCCAGCTGGTGGATTAGTAAATCCATATTTCAAAATTAAATACACATCTAACCTACTAACGCTTGGTGCAGACTTTCACAGTTTTGCTTTGGCAAGCGATATGAAAAAAGCTGATGGCAGCTTGGTAGATAAAGCTTTGGGTAACGAATTGGATTTACAACTGAACTATCAAATGAACAAGTTTACCAACATAGAACTTGGCTACTCTATTATGAAAGCAAGTAACAGTATGCCTTTTGCAAAAGCACAAGCAACTACTGATGCTGTGGCCGATACTTACAACAAAACGGGCAATTGGTTTTATGCCATGCTAAAGTTTACACCTGATTTCTTTTATACCAAACCAGTTGCAATAAGACCATAATACAAGGTGACTGCGTTAGGGATTGCAGTGAAAAGCCCGCAGCGTAGCGAGGACTTGCAACGGAAAGCCCGACCCACGAAAGTGGGTAACGCCCAAACATAAAAAGCAAGTAAATCAAGCAAAATATTAAACATCATGAAACAACTACAAAATATATTAAAAGCCTTATTGGCTGTAGCTTTAATACTAGTATCAACCGCTAGTTATAGTCAAAAAAAGGTAGTAAAGCTTGGCTTTATAGCCTTAACAGATTGTGCACCATTGGTAATGGCAAAAGAGCTTGGCTTATTTGCTAAATACGGTGTAGAAGTACAATTAACTAAAGAAGCATCATGGGCTGTAATAAGAGATAAAATTTTAAACGGCGAGTTGGATGGTGCACATTGCTTGTACTCAATGCCTTTCTCGGTTTACACAGGTATTGGTGGCAAAGCTGGTAGCGAAATGCGTATAGCTATGACACTTAATAACAATGGTCAGGGCATTACTTTATCAAAAGATTTTTGTGGCTTAGTAGGCTTTAAAGAAACCAAAAAAGTAGCCGCAGCTGTTAAAAATGTTCAGAGCAGAAAGGAAGTAACATTTGCTATGACATTTCCTGGTGGCACACACGATATATGGCTACGCAACTGGTTATCAGCTTGTGGTGTAAACAGTAAAAGTGTTGGCATCATTACTATACCACCACCACAAATGGTAGCTAACATGAAGGTAGATAATATGGAAGGCTATTGTGTAGGCGAACCTTGGAACGGTGTGGCTGCACAGCAAAATATCGGCTTTACACATATTGCTTCGCAAGACATTTGGAAGAACCATCCTGAAAAAGCACTAGTTGTAAATCCTGCATTTGCAGATGGCCGTAGAGAAGATTTAAAGAACGTAATGAAAGCCATACTAGAAGCTTGTAAATGGCTAGATGATATGGGCAATAGAAATAAAGCTGCATCTGTATTAACCAAACCAAACTATGTAAATGCTGCTTTACCAGTAATACAAGCAAGACTACTTGGTAGCAACGATTTAGGCTGCGACTTGGGTGTTCAAAAGTACAAAGATGACTACATGCAATTTTATAGAAATGGTAATGTAAACGCTCCTAAAGTTAGCTACGGTATTTGGTTTTTAACACAGTATGCAAGATTTGGCATGGTACCTACTTTACCAGCTAACTATAAAGACATTGCCAATAAAATAGTGATGGATGAACTATATGCAGAAGTAGCAAAAAGCATGGGTATAGCTGTACCAGCTGACGACATGAAACCATTTAAAACAAATTTAGAAACAATTGTTTTCGACCCTAATAACCCTAAAGCTTACTTAGCAGGATGCACTAAATAACAGTAATCCAGCAAAGGAGGTTTCTCATTTTCTCTTTGTTTTAGTTTTTCTAACTGATTGCTTGCCATATGAAATACTTTATTTAATCAGTTACCAATTAAACATCAATTATGAAAAATAAACTCATTCAATCGATTTTATCAATAGGCTATTTTTTAGCTGGCATGATTATTCTAGGTGGCATTTGGGCTTTGGTAGCAAAGCTTACTAAAAACGAAGTGCCATCACCTGAAATGACTTTAGAAGTGTTTAAAGAAGTAATTAAACAGCCCTTTCAAAACGATGCCGATATAAAAGGCATTGGTACTAAATTATTAAGTTCATTAGGTAGAGTTGGTATTGGTTTTACACTAGGTAGTTTATTAGCTATTCCTTTAGGCTTAATGCTTGGTTCTAGCAAAATAATGATGAACATTTTCAACCCTATTATACAAATATTACGCCCAGTATCGCCATTGGCTTGGTTTCCTTTGGGCTTAGCTATTTTTAAAGATAGCCCTCAAGCTAGCATTTTTATGATTTTCATTTGCTGCTTATGGCCTACGCTTATTAACACCTCTTTTGGTGTATCTACCATACCACAAGACCATAAAAATGTGGGTAAGGCATTTGGCTTTTCTACGTTTAAATATGTTACAAAAATCATGATACCCTATTCATTGCCACACATTTTTACAGGTTTAAAATTGTCTGTAGGTATTGCATGGATGGTAATTGTTGCTGGCGAGATGTTAAGTGGCGGTAGTGGCTTAGGAAATTTTGTATGGGAAGAAGGTTTTAACGGTGGTAGTGTAGCAAAAATTTTAGTTGCTATCGTAATTATTGGTGTGGTGGGCTTATTGCTTGACAAAGCATTTTCGGCCTTGCAAAAGAAAGTGTCATTCACTGCTTAATTTCTAACAAAAACACAAGATTCATCAACTCATTAAATAACTATTATGATACAAACCATTTCACAAAATAGTCAGCAAATAGCAGATGCTATTTTAGAACCTGTGCTTAATAGCAATGCCATAGAAATAAACAATGTTACCGTAAGTTTTAAAACGCCTAAAGGCATTTACACTGCTGTAAAAGATATAGACTTACAAGTAAAAAAAGGTGAGATAGTAGCGCTTATCGGTCACTCAGGCTGTGGAAAATCGACCCTAATGGGTACTATAAGTGGCATGGTGACACCTACACAAGGCGATGTGATTGCAAACGGCAAAACAGTAAAAGGCCCAGGCCCAGATAGAGGTATTGTTTTTCAAAATTACTCTTTGCTACCATGGCTTACAGTGTACAAAAACATTTACGAAGCAGTAGATAGCACTATGAAAAATTTAAGCGCTGCTGAGAAAAAAGAATTGGTAGAGAGCAACTTAAAAATGGTGAAGCTTTGGGATCACAAAGACAAATTACCAGGGCAATTGTCTGGCGGTATGAAGCAACGTGTAGCTATTGCAAGAGCATTTGCTATTAACCCTAAAGTATTGCTTTTAGATGAACCATTTGGTGCTTTGGATGCACTTACAAAAAGTAGTATGCATGTAGAGTTACTAAAACTTTGGAATCTTGACCATAGAGAAAAAACCATTGTAATGGTAACGCATGATATTGAAGAAGCTATTTTTTTGTGCGACCGTGTAGTGGTTATGAACAATGGCCCAGCAGCTACCATTAAAGAGATTGTAGACGTAAACTTACCAAGACCTCGTAACAAAAAAGATATTGTTCACGACCCAGAATACATGCGTATTCACGATAGGCTTTTAAACTTATTGATAGACAAGTTTTCAATTGAAGATTAATGTAGTTTTTCAAGAGTCCTCTAACGATTGCTGCCTTTAAACTAACTAAATAATGACTGAAATAAGTACAAACAAGCCACTAGATAAGCTGCCAATTTTTTCGCTAAAAAGCTTACAAATGAAAACCTTTCATATTACGTGGATCACGTTTTTCTTTTGCTTTTTTGCATGGTTTGGTATGGCGCCATTAATGAAGATTGCGAAGGAACAATTACACCTTACGAAAGACCAAATTGGCAATATTCAAATAGCTTCTGTCTCTGCAACTATTATTGCTAGATTATTAATTGGTAGATTGGTAGATAAATTTGGGCCACGCTTGGTGTACACATGGTTGTTAATTATTTGTGCCTTACCAGTTTTGTTTATTGGTACAAGTAATACCTATACCTCATTTTTATTATTCCGTTTGGCAATAGGTGTTATCGGTGCATCTTTCGTTATTACACAGTTTCACACATCGGTAATGTTTGCCCCATCTATCAAAGGCACAGCTAATGCAACAGCAGGTGGCTTTGGTAATGCAGGTGGCGGCGCAGCTAATTTTTTTATGCCAATGATTGCATCGGGCTTTGTAGGCCTTGGCTTATGTACAAAAGAAGATAGCTGGCGTTACGCAATGATAGTGCCTGGCATTATGCTATTAGTATGTGCTTACTTGTACTATCGTTTTACAAAAGATACGCCTGCTGGTAACTATAGAGACATAGAACGCAGCGAAGACGAAAAGAAGAACACATTTATGCTTGCGTTTAAAGATTACAGAACTTGGATTTTAACGATTGCTTATGCCGCTTGCTTTGGTGTAGAAATTACTATTGACAATTTTGCCCCTATATTTTTTACTGACAGCTTTGGTGCAAGCATTGCTGTGGCTGGTATGGCAGCAGGCATTTTCGGTTGGATCAATTTATTTGCAAGGCCACTTGGCGGTATTGCAGCAGATAAAGTTGGTGTTATTTGGGGCTTTAATGGCAAGTCATTAATGTTGGCTTTACTACTATTGCTAGAAGCTATTGGCATTATCTTTTTTGCAAAAGCTGGTAACCTTACTATTGCAATTACACTCATGTTCTTTTTTGGCTTAAGCTTAAAAATGGCTAATGGTGCTACTTACAGCTTAGTGCCTTTTGTAAAGCCTGAAGCTGTAGGTAGCGTAGCAGGTATTGTAGGTGCTGGTGGCAATATTGGCGCTATGCTAATTGCCTTTTTATTTAAAGCAAAAGCCTTGCATGCAAGCAAGGATATAGTAGAAAATGGTATCACTAAAACAAAAGATTTAATAGACTACACGGATGCTTTTTTATCGCTAGGCTACATTATACTTGGTATTGCAATTTTGGTTTTAGTTTTTAGAACCATTACAGCAAAGAAGCAAAACGAAAAACAAATCGCTTAGATAAAAGCTGAACAAAGTATCTACAAGTTGCAGTGTGCGACGCCTATATAGTTGAACAATGCTATAAAGCTGATAACAAAAAGAAGAAATTGAGTAATAATCAACATAACCTAATGAGCAGTACCACCCTAGCAATAGGTAACAGCACTTCGGTAAAAACGACTTGCTGTTACTGTGGTGTAGGCTGTGGTATTGTTGTGCATAAAGATAAAAAAGGCAAGCTACTGGTTGAAGGCGATAAAGACCATCCTGTAAATAAAGGCATGCTGTGCAGCAAAGGCATGAACTTACATTATACTGTGATGGATACAAGCGACAGGCTATTGTATCCTGAAGTTCGCTATAGCAAAAACGCTGAAAGAAAAAGAGTTTCATGGGATATTGCCTTGGATAGAACAGTTGCTGTATTTAAAGCATTAATAGAAAAATATGGGCCAGATAGTGTTGCATTTTACGCATCAGGCCAGTGCTTAACAGAAGAATATTATGTAGTAAATAAACTGATAAAAGGCTTTATTGGTAGTAATAATATTGATACCAATAGTCGTCTTTGTATGAGTAGTGCGGTAGTTGGTTACAAAATGAGTTTGGGTGAAGACAGCGTACCAGTTAGTTACGATGATATAGAGTTAGCCGATTGCATTTTTGTTGCTGGTGCTAATCCTGCATGGTGCCATCCTATTTTATGGCGAAGAGTTGAAGCCGCTAAAGCTGCAAATCCTAATTTAAAAATTATTGTAAGCGACCCACGAAAAACACAAACCTGCGCACTAGCTGATGTGCATTTACAGATAACGCCAGGTACTGATATTGTGTTACATCATGCCATGGGTAGATTGCTAATTGAAGCTGGTAAAATAGATAGTGACTTTATAGAAAATCATACCGAAGGCTTTGAAAAATACAAGGCTAGTGTAATGCAAAAATCTATAGAAGAAGCGGCTGTAATTTGTGGTGTAGATGCAGCAGATATAATACTTACAGCCAAATATATTGGCAAAGCCAAGGGTTTTATAACCATGTGGACGATGGGGCTAAACCAAAGTGTAATTGGTGTAAATAAAAACTTATCGCTCATAAATTTAAACCTAATAACGGGTCAAATAGGTAAGCCAGGCAGTGGACCATTTTCGTTAACTGGTCAGCCTAATGCAATGGGCGGTAGAGAAGTTGGCGGCTTAAGTAATTTATTACCTGCACATAGAGATTTAACAAAAGCAGCAGACAGAGAATTTGTAGAAAGTTTTTGGGGCAGCAAACCCATAAATCCTAAGCCTGGGCTTAGTGCTACCGAAATGTTTGAAGCATTAAATGATGGTAGACTAAAAGCCATTTGGATAATTGCAACCAACCCATTAGTAAGTTTACCAGATGTGCGCATAGCAGAAGAAGGCTTAAAGAAAGCCAAATTTGTAGTGGTTCAAGACATCAGCAATAAAGCCGAAACGCTAGCTTATGCAGATGTTGTTTTACCAGCAGCTACTTGGGCAGAGAAAGACGGCACCATGACCAATGCAGAACGACGTATCAGCTTGTTGCACAAAATAAAAGATGCACCAGGCGAAGCTTTAGCTGATGCAGACATTTTAGTACGCTTTGCTAATAAAATGGGTTACGAAGGTTTTGGCTTTAAAACCTTTGGCGATATTTATGCAGAACATTGCGCCCTTACAGAAGGTACTAACACCGATATCAGCGGCTTGAGTTACGACATACTAGAAGCAAAACAATCTGTTCAATGGCCTTACACCAAACAAGAGAAAGGTTTTGGTACAAAGCGATTGTTTGAAGACAAACAGTTTTTCACGCCTTCTAAAAAAGCGATGATACATACGGTTGATGATGCCAATTTATCTGAGCCATTGACTAAAGACTTACCACTTATTTTAACCACTGGCAGAATACGTGACCAATGGCATACGATGAGCAGAACAGGCAAAGTGAATAAGCTTAACCAACATATTGCACAAAGCTTTTTAGAGCTTCATCCTGAAGACGCAGCAGAACGAAACATTAAAGATGGTACACTTGTAGAAATAAGTAACACACGTGGTACTGTAAGGGTAAAAGCAAAACTGACTACCGACATCAAACAAGGTGTTGTGTTTTTACCAATGCATTGGGGCAAGATTTTAAACAGCGATTTAAATAGAGCCAATAACCTTACTAATAACTTGGTAGATGCGAAAAGTAAAGAACCCGATTTTAAGTTTGCAGCAGTACAAGTAGTAGCTTATAAAAAGCCCAAGCAAAAAATTGTGATTATTGGCGCAGGCTCAGGTGCGTATGGATTTATAAAAAGTTATAGAGCTGTAAATATTGAGGATGAAATAGTTGTATTTAGTAAAGAAAATTTTCCTTTTTACAACCGTGTAATGCTGCCTGATTACATAAGTGGTACTCAAAACTGGGAGCAACTTATAAAGATGAAATCAGAAGAAGAGTATGCATTTGACATTACGTTGCAAAGAGGTGTAAGTATTGACAACATTGACAAAACAAACAAAACTGTTACTGATAGTAATGGTGACACACATAATTATGATGTGCTGATTTTAGCCACAGGCAGCAGACCAACTATGCTAAAAGACACACCGAAATTGAAAGGTATTTTCAGTATGCGTAGCCGTGTTGATGCTGATAATTTTAAAGCACATATTGACCCGAAGAAAGGTAAAGTGGTAATAGTAGGTGGCGGCTTGCTAGGTATAGAATTAGCAGCATCGCTAAGAGAAATGGATGTAGCGGTAGCACTGATTCAAAGAAGCTCGAAACTAATGGATAGGCAATTGGATAAACTAGGTAGCCAATTATTAGACGAAGCTTTGGTAGAACATGGTGTTGAGATTTATTACAACGATGAAATAGAAAGATTTTTAGGTAATGAAGCATTAGATGGTGTAAGATTAAAGAGCGGTTTAACCATAAATTGTCAAGCTATTGTAATAGCTATTGGTACTACACCAAATATAGAAATAGCAAAGCTTTCAGGTATTGCTTGCAAGCGTGGTGTAATTGTAAATGACTACTTGCAAACGAGTGAACCAGACATTTACGCAATAGGCGAAATTGCAGAATTTAAGGGCATGCTTTATGGCATTACTGCTGCCGCAGAACAACAAGCTGAAATTGTAGCTAACTATTTAAACGGCGATATTTCGCAAGTGTACCAAGGTTCTTTATTGATGAATATTTTGAAAATGCACGGTACTACTTTGTGTTCACTTGGTATGGCAGATGCACCTAACGATGCAGCTTATGAAGAAGTGGTATTTATAGACAAAGCCAAACGCTATTACAAAAAGTGTATTATTCATAACGACAAGCTGGTAGGCGCTATTTTAATTGGTGACAAGAGTGAGTTTTTAGAATTTAAAGAGTTAATAGAAAAGAAGATTGAGCTGAGCGACAAACGCTTGTCTTTATTGAGAAGTGGTAACAAAGTAGAACCAGTGATTGGCAAACTTGTATGTAGCTGTGGCAGTGTAGGCGAAGGTAATATTACCAACAAAATAAAAGGTGGCTGTACCGATTTTAAACAATTATGTGAAGCATCTGGTGCAGGGCTTGGCTGTGGTAGTTGCAAGCCTGAAGTAAAGGCAATTTTGGATAAAGCATTATTATCCCCAGCCTCTAAAGAGGAGCAAGAAAAGACTCTAATTATAGCTGAGTCTATTAATTTAGTTTTAGAAAAAAATTGAGATGATTAGTGAACTTGAAAATATAACATCTGCTTATTGCTCTGCCTTAGAAACCGAGGGTGTTGTGTATTTTAATTTTGAAGCTGATTTTGTAGAAGACAATGTACGCTGTATACCAATGATAGCAAGGTTTAAGCTAGATGCTTGTGGTATAAAACTATCGTTGAAGCAATGGAGTAAAATGCAGATAGAAGAAAGAAATTTTGTAGCAGAAAGTACCTGTAACACTAGTGATGCACTAAATGATTATAGAGTAAGGTTGCAAAATATTATTGAAAACAGAACTGGTGAAACTGCTAAACATTTAGAGATTGACGACAAGCCTGCATGGTCTATATTAACCACAATACCAACGGTAGTAGAAGAACAATGTAAACTAATTGGCAGTACAATTTCTATAACACAATGGCAGTGTTTACAAGCATTACAGCGCTTTGTATTGGTAAAACTATGCAGCTCTAGCCACGAGCATAAAAACTTACCGCTGGCGCTAAAAGAGTTTGGCTTGGTATAAATGTGAGCAAGGTGAATAGCGAATAAAACGTACATACCGATAGCTATCGGTAGTGCGACGCAAATGGGCTAAATTAATAGCTGAAAGCTGGCATCATAAAAAAAGAAAAAATCAATGAGATATGCTTTTCAAATTAAAGTGAATTTTAGAGGTGGTATTGTATCACCGGGAAATTTGCTGCATATTTTAAATGCGCTTGAAGCAGCAGGCATAGAACATGTACGTTTTGGGCTAAGGCAGCAAATGCTTATAGATGCAACGCATAAAAATTACGACAAACTAATTGCATCGCTTACGCAAAGTGATATTGTGTATGAAGTGAATAAAGACGAGTATCCTAACGTTGTGAGCTCGTATGCGGCGGAAGAAATTTTTACACAAGATAGTTGGCTAAAAGAAGGTACTTATAAAGATATTTTTGATCTCCTAGACTATACACCTCAGCTTAAATTAAACTTCTCTGATAGCAACCAAACTTTCTCGCCATTCTTTACAGGGCATATCAATTGGATTGCATCAAAAAGTGCGCAGTACTGGTATTTGTGCATTCGTTTTCCTAAAACAAAAACATTGTACCACTGGCCACAATTGGTGTACACCAATGATGTAGCAAGGGTTTCAAGCATTATAGAAACATTAATACTTGGCAATAAAACTGCTTTTTACGATAACCCAAATGCAGATGGGCAATTGCTTCTTCAGAAAGTATTGCAGGTAATTACTCCAATATCAAAACTAATAGATGAGCAGTTACATTTACCATCATTTAACCTGCCCTATTACGAAGGTTTTAATAGCTACGGCAACAAAACTTGGCTAGGCATTTACAAGCGTGACGAACTATTTTTAGTGGACTTTTTAAAAGATATAGCCAATGCTTGCTTGCAAACCAAAGTGGGGCAACTGTACACGACACCTTGGAAGAGCATTATTATAAAAAATATAGAGAAGCAAGACCGCCAACTGTGGGATAGTATTTTGGGTAAGTATCGTATTAATGTTAGGCACTCTGCCAATGAACTAGCATGGCAAGTTGAAGATAACAATGAAGACGGTTTAGGAATAAAGCGGCACATCATTAGAGAATTTGACAAGCAAGATGTACGCACATTTGGTTTAAGCTTTGGGGTAAATACGCAACCTGAAAGCAACATGTTTGGATCGGTAATTATTCAAAGACAATTTGCAAACATAAGAGGCCAAGCTAAAGCACTTGATAGATTTGATATTTTATACACAAACCATTTTAACCCCAATAGTTACGACTATGTTGTGTTTAGAAACGACATACCAAAAGACTATTTAGATACCTATTTAATATCGCTAATTAAGCACTACTACGAAGTACAAAAAACAGATGAGATTAGCATTGAAAACGCATCGGCTAATAAAAAAATATCGGATGAAAAAGTGACTGAGCAAATGGTGCACCAATGTAGTGTATGCCTTACTGTATATGATGCTACTGAGGATGGTACAGCCTTTAGCGACTTAGCAGAAACTTATTATTGCCCTTTGTGTGAAGCACCAAAGTCAGTATTTAAAAGCGTAGCTGTAAGTAGTCTGTATTTACAAACTTCCTAAGTCACTTTTTGAGTTAACATTTACAAAATAATGTTGCCATGTATCTGGCACTTCAAGCGTGGTTGTTTGCAGTTGATTGAGTACAAAATGCATACTGTGCCTGCTTAAATTATTGGTAAGATATTGTTGCATAATTTTTTTTAAGCCTTTAGCAGAATAGATAGCGCACAAAGGTTCTAACTGCCCATGATTATTAAACACCATTGCTTCTGAATGGCTATTATTACTTGCCTGCTGTAAATACAAAAGTACCTCTGTAGCTATGTTTGGCATATCACAAGCTAGCAGCAAAACTGTTTCGTTTGGGTGCAACTGATGTACCGATAACAAACCTAAAAGTGGGCCACCAATGGCTAGATTTGCATCATCTAACACAAGCGTATTTAGCGTAAATAATTTTGAAAAAAAATCTACCTGCTGTGCATTAACTGATAGATAAACTGGTATTTGAAGTTGCTGTAATTTGCTGTAAGCTACCCCTGCCCATGTTTTATCATTAACGGGTAATTGGGCTTTATCAGTACCCATTCTTTTACTTTGACCGCCACATAATATCGCACCTATCATAAACTGCTCGTTTATTCTTCATGAAAATAAAAAGTGGAAATTTCGATGTATTTGCTCATTTAATGCGCAAGTTATCTCAAAAAATATGGATAAAACCCCTGAAATTATAGATAACATAGATTCAATGAAGAATATTTACTGGCTACAAGAATAAATTATTATAAGAATTGACAAAGTTTAAATATTGAGAATTAAACCGAGTTAATTTTAAAAAGGGATACAAAAATTTCATCTAACCCTAAAATTTATAAAAGTGTGAAAGATGTAATTCAATATCTTAATTGTGTAACGCTTACTACAAGCAACACACACACCTTTGAGTGTTTAAGAGAAAAATTTATCACATTTAAATTATCAACATGAAAGCAACAAATGTATGTTAGGTGTTTTGGTAGGTGCTGTAGTTGGCGCAGTGGCAGGTGTCTTATTTGCCCCACATGAAGGATCAAAAACACGACAATTATTGGTTGATAAAGGGGAAGATTATGTTGACGATTTAAAAGAGAAATTAAATGACTTGTCAGATGTGATTTCAGATAAATACAATGGTATTACAGACGATGCTAAATACATTATTGCCAAGGGAAGTGCAAAAATAGAAACAATTACCAAAGAGGTTATGGGGTAATAATATGCAAGTACTTTATTTTTTTACAGCCTTAGGTTACAGAAAATTTAAACAATGAGCAACACCATAAACGCAATAGAAGCACTTGTTGAAGACTTTGAGAGTTTTAGTAAAACAACGTTGGAATTAGCAAAACTAAAAGCAATTGCTAAATATGCCGATACTGCCTCAACTTTAGTAACACATTTGGTAATTATCGTTATAACTAGTTTATTTATCATCATATTAAGTATTGCAGTTGCATTATGGATAGGTGACATTTTGGGTAAAGCGAGTCATGGCTTTTTTTGTATAGCACTATTTTATGGTTTTGTAACAATGCTACTATATATTTTTAAGAAACAATGGCTTAAAACGCCAGTAAGTAATGCACTTATTTCACAAATAGAAAAGTAACAAGAACTAGTATGAAGCAACTAAATAAAAGTGAACTGTTACTAGCCAACATAGCTACACTTGAAGCTAGGCAAAAGCTTGAGTTACAAGCGATGAAAGGCCAGTTACAAGTTGCATATGCTAGCTTGCATCCAATAAACATAATAAAAGATTTTTTTCAAAACATGGGTGCTAAACAATCGAGCAGTCGTGGCAATCTAGGCCAAAGTGCCATTGGTGTTTTATCTAGTTTTGTATCAAAAAAACTAGTAGCAAGCGCTTCAAAGCAGCTTTATAAAAAAAGTATTGGCAGCGTTCTTCAACTAGTAGTTGCCAAATCGCTAGCCCAAAACCAAAGCATTATCAATAAAGGCATTGCTTTGCTTTTTCAATTGATAATTGACAAGAAAAAGAGCGTTAATTAAGTAGCTAATAGCCCATTAAAATAGTAGCATGTATCCATCGGTTACATGCTTTTTATTTGGTAAACTAGTTACAAATAGACTACTTAGTCATAAAAAAAGCGCAATTAAATGTACATTTAATTGCGCTTTTACTAGTTAAAAGAAATATTTTCAATCATTACTCTTACTTGCTTTTATAGAGTCTTGCGCTTGTTTAGCTGCTTTTTTTAAATCATTCTTATTTTTTAATTCTATTGCTTTTTTCTCGTCAGCTATTTTCTTTGCTTCTGCACGTTTCTTTTTATTAAAAAATCCTTTTAATAGAAAATTATGCTGCACTGCTTCCATATTGTCGCTTAATTTTTGTGTGCCAGTTTTTAAATTAGTCATTGTAGAGTCAAGTGTATTGCCAAATTCTTCGTCGCTTACTAGCTTTGATAAAGCACCTTTACCATCATTCATTTTGGTAGTAAACTTTGCAAATTCTTTAGAGCTTGTTTGTAAATTAGTTAACGTGCCTTTAAGGCTATTTGAGAATTCTTCATCGCTAATTAACTTGCTAAGTGCGCCATTACCACCGTTCATTTTAGTCGTAAACTGAGCTAGCTGTGCAGTAATAATACCTGCGTTGTCTACGCTTGTTTTTACACTGTTCATAATGTCTTCCATTTCAACCGCTTTTTTGGTAGCAATCTTATCATTGTCTTTTACAGTAATTGTGCTATTTGCACCGGGCGTAATAGTTAGTACTTTATCCCCCATCAATCCATCAGACCCAATACCAGCAGATGCATCTGTTTTTATAAATTTTTGAATATCTTTTTTAATTACCAAACTTACTAATACAGTACTATCGTTAATTAATTCTATTGCATCTACAGTGCCAATATTAATACCTGAAAAGCGCACATTGTTACCAATTTTTAACCCACTAACCGATTTAAACTGGGCTTGTAATTTAAAAGTTGAACCAAATAAATTTTGCTGCTTACCAATAAAGTAAACTGTAATTACAAAAAGTATCAAACCCAATGTTACAAACATTCCTAGCTTCCATGTAAACCCTGATTCTTTATTCATAAATGACTTTTTTAATTGTTGATTTTAATTTTCACAAAGCTTTTATGCCTTGTGCTTTAATTGTTTTTAAGTGATGGTTTATATAAAAAATGAACGTACCCATTCATCATCACTTTCTGCTAATTCATCATAAACACCTTCAGCACCTATTACACCATCTTTCAGAATAATAACCCTGTCGCCAGTTAATTTTGCGCAAGCCATATCATGTGTAATAATGATAGAACTTGTTTTATTTTTCTTTTGAATAGAAATTATTAGTTCGCTTATTTCTCTCGATGTAATGGTGTCTAAGCCAGTAGTTGGTTCATCGTACAAAATAATTTCTGGATTTAAAATAAGTGTACGTGCAAGGCCAATACGCTTTCTCATACCACCAGATAATTCTGAAGGCATTTTATCTATTGCTTCTGCTAGGCCTACGCTTTCTAAAGTCTCTAAAATTTTAGCATCTACTTCTTCTATGGATAAAGATTTATTGTGCCTTTTTAGTGGAAAAGCTAGGTTTTCTCTTACCGTCATAGAATCGTATAGCGCAGCATTTTGAAATAAAAAGCCAATCTTAATTCTTACGTTATTTAATTCCGTTTCGTTTAATGTAGTAATGTCTGTATCAAATACAGTTATCTCGCCTTTATCAGCTTTTAATAAGCCTACTAAGCATTTAATAGTAATAGATTTTCCTGAGCCTGATTTGCCCAGTATTACTAGATTTTCGCCTTTTTGTACGGTTAGGTTTACGCCTTTCAAAACCTCTTTATCAGTGCCAAATGATTTGCACAAATCCTTAATGACAATTATTGGCGAATCGTTTATTATGCTACTTGCAGGCATTGTATGTATGTTCTCTCTTATCATTATTTGTTAGTAAAAAAGGTCAGTAATTTGTACCGCAAGCATATCAATTACAAAAACAGTAATGGATGCTGCTACCACAGCAGAGTTGGCCGCTTTACCTACACTTTCTGTACCATTAGCAGCGTTAAAACCTTTGTAACAGCCAATCATGCCAATGAAGAAACCAAAGAAAAAAGTTTTGATGGTAGCTGGTATAATGTCAATAAAATCAAGTGATTCAACTACTTGAGAGCAATAGCGAGTTAAGTTTACACTGCCATGAATATTAACGCCTACAAAGCCACCCACAATACCCACTACATCAGCAAATATTACTAATAGTGGTACCATTAATGTAGCGGCTAGAATACGTGTTACTACTAAATATTTGTAAGGGTTAATGGCAGAAACTTCCATCGCATCTATTTGCTCAGTTACTTTCATAGAGCCTAATTCTGCACCAATGCCTGATGCTATTTTACCTGCACATATTAGTGCGGTAACTACAGGTGCAATTTCTCTTATTAGCGATAACGCAACCATACCTGGCAACCAAGATTCTGCACCAAACAAAGCCAATGTAGGTCTTGATTGTATAGTAAGTACTAAACCCATAATAAAACCAGTAATAGCCACAATAGGAAACGATTTGTTGCCTATTAAGTAGCACTGTTTTATAAACTCTTTGAGCTCAAAAGGTGGTTTAAAGACTTCTTTAAAAAACCTTGTTGTAAATAATACAACCGTACCAGTATCGTTAAAAATATTTTTTAAATAAGCTACCAAAGTATATTACTTTAAAATGAGATAAATGTTGTGTCAGAGGATTTTGCAATTAGCTGATGTGTTAATTATAATATAATTATCGTGCCAGAAACATTTCTCAAATTGCATGGGTGGCAATTGGCTAATAAAAAGATACAAAAGATTTGCGTCTACTTTATGTAAAAGCGTAGGTAGTATTAGGTTCAGAAAAAATCAATTACCTCTCAAAACTTACTTCTATTGCCTGCTTTGAAGGTGATAAAGGGTTAAATAGTTTTTAGAGGATACTTATTCGTTAATGAAAGAAACTTGTTTATTAATAAAGGATACTAGCACTGATATAAAAGATAAAAATTTGTATAGGAAAGATACATGTTAATAGAGGAAATATAAAAATGCGTACAAGAAAGATACTAGTACGTAAATGAAAGATAGTTATTAATTTAATAAGCATAACGTACGTTGCCTATGCAAAACATTGATAGAAAATAATAAGCAAATAATAGAAATGAGCCCAATTGTTGTGGTATGTTAATTTAAACGATGTTAAAATGGATAACCAAAGCCAATATTAAACACCAAATTCTCGCTACGCCATGCACTACTTCCAATATCAACTTTGGGAAAAACCCAACGCTCACCTTTAGCTAACCAAGGCTTTGCCAAAGGAAATGCAACATCTAAACGAATGATTAAAATACTGACATCTAAACGTAAACCAACACCAGCATCTACAGCTAATTGATTAAGAAAATCTTTGGTTAATTGCCCGGTGGCTGAATACAAAATGCTGTCTTTTGTCCACACATTACCAGCATCTAAAAATATAGCACCTTTTAAACGAGCACCTGCCACAGGAAAACGAATTTCTGAATTCATTTCTAGCTTATAATCACCACCAACTTGTGGGTAATTTAATTGCTGAAAAGCACTGGTAAGTGTAGTGCCTGGGCCAATATTTCTTGGGCTAAAACCACGCAAACTACTAGAACCACCAATAATAAACTGACGTGAAAATGGTAAAAATCTTGAGTTGCCGTAAGGCATACTAGCACCAATTATGATACGATTGGCCGAGTATAAATCCTTACCCAACTTGCGTGTGTATCTAAAATCTATATCTGCTTTAAAGTACTGTGCAAAATAGGCACTAGCAATAGTTTTAGTATAGCCAGATTTAGCACCTGTAATAGCGCCAGCAATATTACCAGAGGCTTCTACATTTGCATTGAAGTAAAAGATATTTCTGGCATTAGGATATGTAGTAGATGTTAAAAAATTGTAGAAAGAACTACTCACAATTTCAGGAAGGTTGCTTAACCGTAATACTTCGTTGTTACCAACTTGCGCTAAATACTGCTGCGAAAAGGCTGAAGTTTTGGTATAAGTAATGCTAATAGGCGCAATGGTATGCTCAACATTTATTTTACTCTTCCAATTTACTTCGTACTGAAAGCGAGAGAAATTTTTAGTGTATAATTGCTGCCTTCTAAACCACTCGTAACCTAAAGTAAATCTAGTACGTGGTGGAAACAAATTATCGTCTTTTACCTTAAATGGTATAAAAAAGCGAGGGATAATTAAGCTTAGTTCTGCACCTAAACGATAGTTATTATTGTCTTTTAATGAATCGATAGATGCGGTTTCAAAAGAAGTATAAGTTTTTACATTAAAAGATTCTGCACCGCCAAAAATATTACGGTTAAGCCAGTTGATATTTAACTGACCACCAACATAAGAGTTCGATTTTCCAAAGCTGCCAATCTCTGCTTTAATGGTCTTTTTCTTTTGCGGTGTTAGGTAATAAAACACGTTTAAACTATTTGGTGTATCGCTATTGGTTGCGGCCTCAAATCTGTTTTTTACAAACTTAAAAGCACCCAAATTGATAAAGCGATTCAGCGTTTTATTTTGTTCGCTTAACGAATAGGTGCTACCTGGTCTGTAAGTAACGGCTTTGGTAAAAACAAATGGTTTAAATTTATGTACGGTATCACGAATGTAAATACTATCAAAGCGTTTAAGATTGGCCAAAGATGTATCTGGTGCTGGTTTTAACAAGGTATAATTTGGAAAAACAACAATATTATTGATAACATATGTACGCTTTACTTTTTCTGGTGTACCAGGCTTTAAACTCATGTATATATTGGCTTTGTAGTTGTTAGAAGATGTGTCTACATAAGCAATAATATAATCTGGATTAAAGTAGTAATAGCCTTTGTTTTTCAATAGTAAGTCTACACGGTTGCGTTCAGTTTTAATATTGTTAAGCGTAATCCTTTCGCCTTTAACTAGTAAGGTTTCTTTTTTAAGATCACCTAAAATATCTGTCAATAATTTGCTGCTATCTATTTTCCAATTAATGCTATCTATGGTGTAAGGATGCGCCACTGTAACCTTATATTTTGCTGTTAATTTATAACTTTTCACAACGGTATCTGCTGTGGCTTTGGTACGATAATAACCTTCATTTTCAAGGTAGCCTTGCATGTTTTCGGTATTCAGTTTTGTTTTTACCAAACTGCCAAAAACTGGTGGTTCGCCAAATTTTTCTCTTAGCCAATGTTTAAATCCTGTTTCTTTTTTTGGCTCGCCAATAGCATACCAAAACCATACTTTATATGGCCAGCCGAATAGCATTTTATTCTTCTTAGGAAAAGTAATTGCCACCATCTGCTTGCGGATACTTTTTGTGCTTAGCTTAAAGCCACTGTCTTGTGCAACCGTTACTTTGCTACCATTGTACAATGTTTCGCCTTTTGGTAGTTTTTTACCAACACTGCAAGATGATATGATAACCATTGCAAGTAATAATATATAGAATGTTACTTGCTTCATTTGGTAGTTTTGTTCTTTCTTTTCTGAAAAATTTCTTTCAATTTTTCGTAGTTAACGGTTAATGTAAAAGCCACACCTGTTTCTGTAAAATAGCCATCCAATATTGCTTCGTATTGGTTTTTGCGATAAGCCCTCAATGCATATCTACCATCTTTAGATAGCTTGTAAGTAGTAGTAACATCTGGCAGAAACTGTAGGTTGCTATTGCCTTGTGTTTTTGCTAGTGGATCATCACCATCAATGGTGAAACTCTTGCCCACAGTTACTATTAGCCTATCGTTCAGTAATTGCTTAGAGAGTTCTACATTCAAATCTGTACGGGTAGCCGTGTTGGTAGCAGCTTCGCCTTCATAGTTTTTAAGGTCTAGATTAATATCAACACCTTTAATTAAATCGCTCGCAATTTGGTTTACTGCTTCAGCTAAAAATTTGCTGACACTCTGTTTAGCTAAATCAGTGGTAATTGTGCCGCCGCTGTTACTTGTTGCAAAAAAATCGCTGCTTCTATCGCCAATAAATCTACCCATAATTAATAGCGCAAATACCTGCTTATTCATTTCAGAAGCATCATTGCGATACTGCGCTAGTTTATTGTCGATAGTAGTGCCTAACGTCGTATTTACGCCATCTGCACCATCTTTTACCTTAATATCAAAGCTTAGTTCTGGCTTAGAGAGTGAGCCCTTAATTTTCAAAATCACATCAAAGGGTACTTTCTTGCTGTAAGCACTACCAAGTGCAGAACTGTTTTCTGTTATTTCATTGCCAAGTAACTCTTTTGGTGATGTTTCTACTTCATATTGCGCAGTAATATCAGCAACTGCTTCCATAGGGTTGCCGCTAAAAGTAATGGTGCTGCCTTCTACTAAATTGAAACGCTTTTTTACAAACTGGTATGATAAATTGTAAGCACCTTCTTTTAATTGATACACACCTGTAAGGCCTATAATGCCATTTTCATCCACACCTGCATTTAATTGCGCTTTACCTTTTATACTTAGTTCATCACCACTTGAAGGATCTACTAAAACAGTGATGTTAGCATCCTCTTTAACTTCTAAGTTTAGGTTGTATTTAAGCCCAGCGTATTTTATTTTGGCAGCAGTATCTGCGGCACTTGTAAAAATAATATTTCTATTGTTAAACGATTTTATGGTATCAATATTTATAAATTTTACCACCTGTTTTAGATCATCTTTGTAGTTGTTTTTTGCTGGCATTACATAGTGAACATCGCTTTTATTATCAAGTGTAACATTGCCAGAAACATCTGGTGCGCTTGAAGTTCCGCCAATGGCCATATTCGCATCTACAATACCTACACCGTATATTAAAGCATTGGGTGTTCGTGGTTGATTGATAGCTATAAAGTTCTTCGCATTTACAGTTAAGTCAAGCGCAAATGCTTTGTCAGCTTGGTTTTTAACCGTACCATCTAGTACTACTTTATTGTTTAAACTGTCGGTAATTGTAAAATTGTACAAACCAATATTTGGATATTCAAAGTCCAATTTTTGATTGTCTATTTTGTATAATGATCCAAACATTGCAGTTGCTAGTTGTACACTATCAAATACTAATTCGCCTTTCCACCGTGGCTCAGTCACAGTACCATTTACATAAATATCGCCATGCACATTGCCACTCGATCTGGTAATTTGTCCTTCAGAAAATGCCTCAATGGCCTTTACATTTAATTGCTGAATTTGTGTGCTAACCGCAAAACTTTGATCATTGATATTGTAGCCACCATCAATGGTTAAATTATTTGCACCGGTAATACCACCTTTTATATCAATGGATTGATTGTTGTTGATGGTTGTATTTACCGCAACATTGCCAATAGGTACTTTTTGAAATGCAAAGTCTTCAATACTAGCTGTGCCTACTACTTTTGGTAAGCCTGTAATAGGCTGGTCAATGGTTGCATCAACCGTAACAATACCACTTGCCATGCTACTATCTTGATTGGCTATTGCCAATACATCACCTACATTAAAGTTGTTTATTTTAAATACAATTGGTGAAGCTGCTGTAGCTTCTTTATTAGCAATTAGTATGGTTTGTTTGTCTTTGTCAATGGCAAAATTAGTAACGATGTAGCCCTCTTTTTTTATTTCAATAGTATTGTCTTTGGCAACGTTCCATTTCTCATAATTTAATAGTAAACTATCAGATAAATGGATTTTTGTTTCATCTCTTAATACCTCAATAATGGCACTAATGGCATAAAATTCTTTCTGTTTTGCATCATCTGTTTTTACGGTAACGCTAAGTGCTTTATTGGCTAAATTGCCTATCACACCAGCATTGTATAGTTTTTTGCCACTAGCAATTACATAGTCTGTAGCAAGTTTAAAGTTTAAAACGCTATCAAGACCATTAGCTTTTAGGCTCACGTTTTCTACTGCCAAAGCGTTGTAAAAAATACTCGGAATTTTTGCTGTGACAGTTAAGGATGTATCCTGTTTTGCATTGTTAAATGAAGCATAAATAATAGCAGGTTTTTCCATTACCAAACTTGGCAATAATTGCTTAACAATGCTATCTTGTGTAATGGTTGCATTCAACACAATTTGCTGGGCTATTACTTGTAAAGTATCAGTATTTTGTTGTAAATAATTATGTTGTACAAAGGCATTAATTGCTGCTGGTAAATGTTCATAATCGTATTTTCCAATCATGCTTGCTTGTGCAAAAGGTGCTGATACAAATAGTTTGGTAGAATCATCGGCTGCATTGCCTTTTATAGAAATGCTATCAGCAAATAAACGTTTGCCATTGTAGGTAATTACACTGCTATCAAGTAGTAAAGTTGCGTTTAGGTTTTTAGGATTAAGGTTCTGTGCATCTACAAAAATTGTTGAACGAATGTTGATGCTGTCTTTTGCAAAATGCAGTTTTTGTAAATCTGCTTTGTCTACAACAATGATTCCTTTAACAGTAGGATATTTATTGCCAATTGTACCTTTTAAATCTATGCTCGTAACTAAATTTTCATCTTTAATATTGCCCTTAGTTGTAAATGCACCTTTGTTTAAAGTAGCATTTAAATTAACGTTGTTGTAATTGTAACCCTTTACCACAAAGCTTTTTATAGCTGCTTTAGTTTGTATAGTTGCCTTTTTATAATCGGTACCAGTACCTTTTAAAATTATATTGCCTGTAAATAGGCCCAGTAAACTATCCTGATTTATCAATTTACCAGTTCGTAAATTGTTACTAGTGATGTTTACATTGTACTGTATGTTTTTAGTATCGGTAAAATTGCTTACCGTGCCATTTATGCTAGCCAATCCAAATGGTGAATTCAATTGTAGCTTGGTATTTACATTGTTAATGCCGCCTGTTGCAGTACCGTTTACTAATACATTGTTGGGTAAATTGATACTGCTTTTCTTAAGTTGCGCAAGCAATGTTGTAGATAACATATTTTTATCAACATACAATTTGTTTACTACAATATCATATTTTAACTGCTTTGTGTCTATTGCATTTTTAATCTTTCCTTTTGCATTTAACACTAACTCATTGTCATCTGTTTTTACATCAAGTTTACTAATATCTAAGTTCTTAAGAGTGCCATTCACTTTTGTTTGCACTACTATTTTTTGACCAGAACGTAATGCAAATGGAAGACTTCTTGTATGAACTGGAATAAAAAACAATAAATCATTCACCCCTAAGTAAGATGTATCAACTGCTATATCTATTGCGCTGCTTTCTGAAACAAAAGCTTGCTTATTATTGCTGTTGAATATTATTTTGCCATCAGCATTTATCAATGAATTTTTGGTAAGCAACTGCAAGTTGTTTACCGTCATTTCTTTTTCAGATAATGCTACTTTGCCTTTTATATTTTGCAATAAAACATTGTTCAGTAAAGCCGTACCGCTTACAATAGTTGCATTGATATTGTTACCGTTATAATGAACAAGATCTGACTGAAGCGATAAATTACTCACAGTAAGATGGTTATAATCTATTTGATTACTTAATGGTTTGTAAGCATTGTTGTTAATGGCTACATTGTTTTTATTTAAATGAATGGCTTCTATATCTAACTGCCAACCTTTTTTTGCAGCCAAATCAGTAACGTTAATACTAGTATCTTTTGTAGTAATGCCAGCATCATTTCTAGTAAGGAAAAACGCTGAATTATTGATGGTTACCGCTTTAGCAGAAAACTGTTCTTTCAATAAATCTAGATTGGCATTTTGCAATTGTAGCGTATCAATAAAATTGCTATAATCTAACTTTGAAGAAGCGCTGGTATAATTAACTTTTAGCTTCTCAATGTTAAAATTGCTAACAAGGAGGTTTAATGGATTTGCTTTTTGGGGTAACGTTTCTACAGTTTTTTGGGTAATAATGCTTTTATCTTGCACCCAAACGCTACTATTTTTAAGTGCAAAATCTTTTACAACAAAGCGCATTGAATCTAAATTGATTGAACCAATCTTACTTTGTAAAATACCAATAAATGCTTTACTAAATAATTGATTAAAGCCATCGTTATAATTTACTAAAACGCTGTCTAACGCAATTTTATCAATAGTAAGTGACGTTGACTTTGCTACGGTAATCGTATCCTTCTTTTTATTTGCAAATGCATCTACTATGTATTGAAAATTATAGGTGCTATCACTACCCTTTCGATTGACGTTTAATTGAATGTTTTTGACTGTAATGTTCTGTATAGCAATGTTGCCAGAAATTAGTTTTAGTAAGCTAATATTTACTTGTAACAACTCACCACTAAGTAAAGTGTCTTTTTGTTTGTCAATAAACAACACTCCATTTAATTTTATTTCGCCCGAAAAATCTAGTGTAAGTTTATCAATAGTAACAGGCGTGCCAATTTTATTTTGTAAATAGCTAAGCGTTTTTGTTTTTATAAATCTATTGCCATTAGCTGTTTGCAGCCATAGGATTATGCCAACTAAAATCAATATAAATACACCAATAATACTACCTACTACTTTTAACCATTTGTATTTGCTGGATGTTTGCAATTGCATATTTGTATTAAATAAATATCCTTGTTGTATTGTTTGCTATTATAAGCTAATAAACATTGAGAAAATTGTGCCACAAATACACAAGACCAATTTTCTAACCCTCAGAAGCTGTATTATCCTGTAATAGGTTCACAGATTTTAAGATATCCAACTTGCCACACAAAAAAAAATTTTATTTAATATTATTGACTGATTTACTTGCCGTACAATCATTTATCAGCAATTTCAAGAAAAAGCTTTTTTTCAAGAATATATATTCTAGAACTCAGTTCCTCACTGCCATCAACCCAAGAGGTGTAATAGGCAATATATACGGGCATTGTAGGCTTAAGCAGTAAGGCATATTGCATATTGACAGTTGAAATAGTATTGATTCGTCCTACTATTGTCGCAGTATCATTTCTTTATAAGTGTTGAGCTAGCCTTAGTGGATTTTTTACCCTAATGCAACCGAGGCTAAATACAGGTTCGGTTGCATCAAACAAATCTTGGGCAGGTGGATTGTGCAGGTAAATATTGTAGCTATTTGAAAATAAAAATTTCATTTTACCCAATGAATTATTAGGCCCAAGTTTTTACCTTACGTAAATCGATGTTGCAATACGACTTCACTTTTGTTATTGCGCAAATAAGTCAAGGTAAAATAGTTTCGGTGGTAGTAAAAGCGGCTCTTAAACCGTCTATCTCTGCTTGTGTAAGCGTTTTAGAGAGGCGGTTGTTGTTGGTAATAGAGACATGGTTATATTTTTTTAAAAGCTTAAATAGAATTACTTTATTATTACAATAGACGCTTATGTATAAATTTAATGTTAAGAAAAAGCGGAAGTATCCTGAATAAAACTATAGCCTACAGAACCGCATAAACAACAGCAAGTCTCCACCATCTGTTTGAAATTAAAGGGGCTGTCTCGCACTTTTGAGACAGCCCCCTTTAAATTTCGAAAAACCAAACGGATTATGAAGAAAAAATGGTTACTGATGAAGGTGTTTATTTCTTAAATAGATTAATAATTCCTTCGGTCTGTCGGTTTGTATCATATTTGCCCCCCTTTTTATTAGCCAGCCCCAAGCTTGTTCTGGTTGCCCATCATCTACTGCCAAATCATCGTCATGCCCACCATTTTGGCTAGCCCATAACGAGTTGATCCATACTTTAGAACCTGCATTTTTTATTGTCTCGGCATTTTCTCTAAGCATCGATTTTTCTGCTTTAAAGTTTAACTCAAAAGCAATGGGTTTAAGTTTTGTTTGAAAATCCCGTATTTGATCCATTGAACTTGAGGAATTATCAATATTTATTAATGGCATAAACAATATACTGTCTAACAAGTTTCCATAGTCTCTAGCTACTTTTGAAGCAGTTAAAAAATAGCTTTTAAAAATGGCTTGCTTGGTTGTACCAGTTTTAAAAAGTATTGGGTAAGCTTCTCGTAAATGGTCATAGCCTTTATCAAGATTAACCAATACTTTGCCTTTAACGGCTATTAAAGCTTCTTCTAAAGTTGGTATTTTATGTTTGGTTACTCTACCCAAACCGTTTTTCAGAAAAAGCATTTTTAATGAATCGAATGTATAGTCTTTTATAAAACCTTTTCCATTGGTAGTTCTATCTACGGTTTCATCGTGCATAATTATAAGTTGCCCGTCCTTAGTTTTTTGCACATCTATTTCCACAATATCAACACCCATAGCAATAGCGTTTTCTATCGCTTTTATAGAGTTTTCGGGTGCGTTTCGCCAATCGCCACGGTGGGCAATTACCATAATATTTTTATCCGTAGCATTTTGTAATTGCTTAGTGGTGTTACTTAGTTTATTGGGCTGAGCCAATGTATTGAAGTAACAAACTATTCCTACAATAAGTATAATGAATATTTTTTTCATGCTTTTACTTGATAAGATTGAGATTAATTATAACCGGGATTTTGAGGAAAGCCAGTTGGGTTGTTCATAATATTTATCTCATCTTGTGGCACAGGATAAATAAATTGAAATGACTGAATAGTTAATTTGGTTAAACCAGAATTTTGTAAGGCATTTATGGCTGTGTTTGTTCTAATTAAATCAAACCAACGCTGCAATTCTAACGGCAATTCTAACCTTCTCTCTTGCAATACTGCTGTTCTAAAACTAAGTTGATCTGGTAGGTTTGTACTTGTAAAAGTGGTAGCATTAGCCCTTGTTCGTACAGCGTTTAAGTAAGTAAATGCTTCACCAGTGCTATTGTAGCTCACTTCGTTCAATGCCTCGGCATACATCAATAATACATCGGCATATCTTATGATAATGTAGTCGTTGCCAAGGGTGTTGTTTGATGGATCAAAAGTATCTTGGTACTTTTTTACAGGTCTGTTAGTTCCGTTAATGGTTACAGCGGTTAGAAGGTCTTTCCTGGTATCGGTACTACCATAAGCAGCCATGAGTAAAGGATCTAATGATGGCGAATTAAAATATTGGTTTAATCCATGGCCTTGCCCTACAATGGCTTTATTGTATTTAACTGCAAATATTATCTCTTGGTTGTTTTTATTAGCCACGTTAAACACATCGGCAACATTTGGCAAAAGCCTATATCCATATATATTAGTAGTGGGCACAAGATCTTTTAACACGTTTACTGCCTGCGTATATTTTTGCTGTGTAAGCAACACCTTACCCAATAGTGCTTTGGCTGCACCTTGGGTAGCCCTGCCAGTGTTGGTGCCAGTAAATGTTGGTGGTAGTGCTGCAATTGCTGCATTTAAATCTGCTTCAATGGAGGTATAAATTTCTTGTTTGGTATTACGCACTTGCTGTTTAGCTTCAGCTGCTAAAATAGGTTTTAGTACCAACGGTGCATTGCCCCAAAGCCTTACGATATTAAAATAATGCAATGCCCTTAAAAATCTAGCTTCACCTTCATATTGTGTTTTAAGGCTGGCATTACTTACTACACTTACGTTTGCAATTACATTATTACATCTAGAAATTGCATTGTAAAGAGCAAGCCATGCATCGCCAATAGCACCATTATCTGCCTTTGCCAAAAATACGTCTATATTATAATCTCTGCCAGCATTACCACCGGGGTTTATATCTTCTATATTATCCGACCGTGTTTCCATTAATGTTATAAACCTGTCACCATACATATTAGTGGCTTGTAAGGCAGCATAAGAAGCGGTAATGGCTTGTGCAATATCATTGGTATTTTTATAAAAATCTACATCTGTTACTTGCGATTGAGGGGTAAGTATTAAAAAGTCTTTTTTGCAAGAAGTAACTATGATGCAAAGCAGAATTATTATAATTGTTGTGTGCTTCATTGTTTAAGTTTTATAAATTAAAATGTAAGGTTTAAACCAAAGAAAAATGAACGAGCTAGTGGATAAGAGCCATAATCGACACCTGGTGTTAGCGGATTCGACTCAATACTTACTTCTGGGTTATAGCTATTATACTTTGTAAAAGTGAATGGGTTTTGTGCAGTTATATAAAACCTTGCGTTGGTAATTTTAGCTTTTAAAAGCATTTTTTGTGGCATTGTGATACCTAAAGTAATATCTCTGAAACGTAGGTAAGAGCCATCTGACAAATGATAAGTGGAGATAACTGCATTTAAACCTCTTTGAGCTCTGTTTGCTCTTGCAACCCTACCATTACCTGGATCTGAGGCGGAACGCCATCTGTCTAAAATTTCGGTGGTGTTATTAGCAAATCCCTCGGCACTATTCATATGGCGTTGGTTAATGTTGGCTATTGTATTGCCAGATATGCCTTGTATTGAAACGCCTAAATCAAAAATGCTATATTGCATTTGGGTAGAAAAACCGTACGTGAATTTTGGCATGTAGTTGCCGCTAATTTCCCTGTCATTGGTATTGTCTATAACACCATCACCATTTACATCTTTGTACATAAAATCACCAGGTTTTGCACCTGCTACTTTTGCATTTTTAGGGTCAGACAATGCAGCCTGGTCTTGAAAAATGCCTGTTTGTACTAATGTGTAAAAATTGGCTATTGGCTTGCCTACCTGTGTTATAAAATCTACAACCCCTTGTGCTCTAGTTATAATAGAATTAGCACCGCCAAGATCAATTACCTTGTTTATATTTCTAGAATAATTGGCTGAACTAGTTATTTTTACACGGCCAATATTTACATTACTGCTAAGGCTTACTTCAATGCCCCTATTGTTTACCTTACCAATGTTTACTAAATTGGTACTAAAGCCAGTGCTTAATGGCACAGGTACATTTAGCAATAAGTCTTTAGTGTTGTTGTTATAAACTTCTATTGTTGCATGTAGTTTTTCTTTAAACAAACCAATTTCTAAACCTAGGTTTATGGCAGAAGTTTTTTCCCAACCGAGTTCATTATTTTTTGCGGTAGCCTGTGCCAAGCCATTATTTAGCGTACCACTATTTGCACCAAAAACATAGTTAGAGGCAGATAATAACGCGTAAGGCCCATAATTGCCTATTTGAAAATTACCTGTAACACCATAACTCGCCCTTATTTTTAAAGAACTGATGGTTTTAATGGTTTGCATAAACTGTTCGTCGCTAACAATCCAGGCGGCAGAAGCAGATGGGAAGTACCCCCACTTGTTTTGATTACCAAAACGAGATGAGCCATCTGTTCGTAAAGCAGCAGATAATAAGTATTTATTTTTAAAACTGTATTGAAGCCTAGCTAACCCTGACATTAATGACCATTCGTTAATGGTAGATGAAAATGCAGTAATTGTTGTGGCGGCATTTAATGTTTGTACAATATCGTTAGGGTAGCCAGTAGCTGTTACAGTTGATGCATCTTGGCGTTCTTTTTGGGCAGAAAAGCCTGCTATTGTTTTAATGGAATGTTCCCCTATTTTTTTATTGTAGGCAAGTGTATTTTCTATAGTCCAGTTGGTAATAGCATTGGTTCTATAATTGCCTATTGGGTTACTTGGGGTAGATTTTAAAACAAAATCGGGTAATGTTGATGGCCTAAACGCATCTCTTTTGTAGCTAGATATATCTGCACCAAAAGATATTTTGTACTTTAAATCTTTAATAATCTCATATTCAGCAAAAAGGTTTGACAATAATTTTGTCTCGAACGTTTTATCTTTTTTCTGCGTTGCTAAAGCAACAGGATTGTTAGCATTAGACTGCATATACAGCCATCTTGATTGATCAAAATTAAAACTGCCATCTGTATTATATACTGGAAAAAACGGGGCTGCTGCTAAAGCACCAGATATTACGTTTTCTGTAGCATCATTAAAGCGACCTTCGGTTGGCAAAAAATTGTAAATACCAAAATTGTAGTTTAAGCTAGCACCAAGTTTTAGTTTTTGGTAGTTGGCATCTACATTTATTCTACCGCCATATTTTTTGTAGCCAGAATTGATAACGATTCCTTTTTGATCTAAATAATTACCAGATATATAATATTTTACATTTTCGGAACCGCCAGCTACAGAAATTGTGTGGTTTTGCATGGGGGCTTTGGTAAAAATTTCGTCTTGCCAATTTGTATTAACTAACCCTTGTTGTTTATTTAAATAAGGGAATATTTCAGGTGGCATTAAATAGTTTAAATTATCATTAGTAGCTGCACCACCTAATTTTAGTTTTCGGGTAGCATTATCATCTGTTGCACTACCTGTAAGGTTTCTATCAGCTAACAAATCAAAATAAGTGGCATTACGGGCTTCATAAACTAAATCAGCGTATTGGTAGGCATCCATCATTTTAATTTTTTTGCTTGCTTCTTGTGTGCCGTAGTAGCTGTTTAAAGCAATGGTAGGTTTATCTCTTTTACCCCTTTTTGTAGTAATAATAACCACGCCATTAGAACCTCTAGAACCATAAATTGCCGAAGCGGAAGCATCTTTTAATATATCTACACTTTCTATATCGTTCACATTAATTGCGTTTAATGGGTTTACTTTAAACCCCGGCCCATCGCTACTATTATCAGATAATGGCACCCCATCTACAACATACAAGGGATCGCTACCAGCCGTAATTGTACCCCTGCCCCTTACTAGTATAGCAATGCCTGCACCAGGTGCACCGCCTGGCTGTAATACCTGTATACCTGCCAACTTACCTGTAAGCGCTTTATCTAATCCAGTTGCAGGGAAATTATTAATGTCTGTAGCTTTAAGAGATGATACAGATGTAGACACGTCTCTTTTGTTTTGTGTACCATAACCTACCACTACAACTTGGTCTAATGTAGAAGCTGTTTGTTTCAGCCTTACCAATAGCGAATTACCATTTCCTTCTTTTATCGTAAATGCTTTTACATAACCTGTTTCGTAACCAACATAGCTAAATGTAAAATTGTATACAGTACCCACTTTTAGTGTAGTAATTGTGAAAATGCCTTTCTCGTTTGTGGTGGTTTCAATAGTGGTTTTGTTATTTATTGATACAACCTTTACTGAAACCCCATTTAATAGTTCACCACTTTCTGTGGTTACTGTACCAGATACATTGGGACTAATATTTGTTTGTGCTTTTGTGGTTGCCAGTAGCAGCAAAAAGCAGCTAAATAGCAATTGCCATTTTTTCATTGTTGTACATTTTAATTGTTGCATAATTAATTATTTTGGTTTTTGGGCAATAGTTTGGCATTACGCAGTTTTGATGCGTTTGCCACTTATTGTAAAGCGGTGATTTTTATGACTATTTTTTAATGAAAATTTTGCCTCCAGCTTCTTCGTACACCAAGCCGTTCATATTGGCTATAATGTTGAGAATGGTTTTTAAACTATCTGTTTTTAATACTGAACCAGAAAAATAAAGCCCTGCTATTTGCGATTGTGTATAATTTATTTTAGTGCTGTACAGCTTATTCAATTGTTTAATTACGTTTTCCAATGGTTCGTTGTTAAATACTAAACTTACCTCGTTGTGATTAATTGTTTGTTCGGCAGCTTGCTTATTTTTTGCTATAGCATTATTATCAAACGCAGTTACCGCACAGCTTTGGGCAAGTTTTGTAGCAGTTGCCATCTGACCTGGTAGCAAGTAAACATCGTTAATAGCGTAAGTATTTTTATCAACTGATTTAACAACTACTTTCCCTTCAAACAATTTTACTTCTACCTTATTTTTAAACAAAGTGCTAACTGTAAACTGTGTACCTAATGCTGTAGTAGCAATACCACCAGCATATACTGTAAATGGCTTTGTTTTATCTTTTGCTACTTTAAAATATGCCTTACCTGATAGGCTAATATTGCGTTGTGTAGCGGCAAATGTTTCGTAATAAGAAATGCTAGTGTTAGGATAAATGGTAACAATAGATTTATCGGCTAATACTATCTGCATATTGCTTGCGGTAGTATTAGTAACCACTGTTAAATTAGTAGGTGTGTTAATGCTAGATGTTATGTTATTAGTCAGCAATTGTTTGTTACCAATCCCACCAATATTAAATAATTGAAACCCAATAACAACTGCTGCTAAAGCTACGGCAGCGTACCAAATAGTTTTGCGTTGCATAGTAACTACTTTAGCTTTTGCCTTTGCTTGTTCTTGTGCGTTAATTTTTGCCAGTAATTGTATCAGTATTTCGTTAGCTTTTTTATTAACTAGTATGTGTTTTTCACTGGTTGGCTTTGTATCAAATTGTGCTTGCAATTCGCTCTTTAGGCTCTTAGCATCGCTTTTCAATAGTTCATCTAAAGCATCTGCTTCGTGGGGTGCAATATTGCCTTTCCAAAGTTTTTGTAATAATGCTAAAATATGATTCATGGTTATTGTAAAAACGCAGAACCTAAAAAAACGGGGGGTATGATTACTGTTACCAAATCGTTATCGAAATGATAGACTTATTGGTAAATTAAACTTGCAAATAAATACTGAATATTGACAACGCACCTAAAGTTTCAGTGGTGTATTTATTTCGTGAATAAGATTTAACAAATTTCAAAGCAATTGTTAAATGCTCTTTAACCGTATCTGGTGCAATACCCATAATAGCAGCAGCTTCGGCATAGGTTTTACCTTGTAGTTTACATAACTCAAAAACAAGTTTTTTTCGGGTAGGTAATTGGTTGATAGCATCTGCAATGATGTTTTCTTTCAACTCACCCATTGCTGTAATGTCATTGGTACCCAATTGCTCATTTACAGCATCTGTTACGTTAAAAGCTAAGTATTTTTTTTCTTTAATAATATGCCTAATGTGGCTTATAGATAGGTTATAACTTACCGTGAACAACCATGCAGCTACCGATTGCTCATCTTGTAACTTATGCCTGTTTTCCCAAAGTCTGAAAAATACATCTTGTAAAATATCTTCTACTGCATGTTCTTGAGCAATCAATTTAGCAATATTATTAAATACAATTTGTTGGTATTGATTATAAATTATTGCAAAGGCATGTTTATCTCCATTTGAGAAATTGCTGAAAATGTTGGTAGAGAGTTGAGTATTTTGCACAAAATGTCTTTGAAAAATCAAAAATAGGTATTTGATGTACTGAACTTGCTTTTTGTTGGTGTTAATAAACTATTACCAAATAATTGAAAATGGTTGCTGCCAAAACAAAAAGAGGGTATAGAAATACCCTCTTTGTAAATGCGAAAAACTAAACTTGCAACAATGAATATGTAATTAACGCAAGTTGCTAGTTATAAAATAAGTGAGCATCGAAAAGAGTTTAAAAGTTACCACACTCATCAAACTCA
>NZ_JBQWIE010000033.1:0-38684 GCF_056745525.1 Parasediminibacterium sp. HNIBRBA5674
GGATGATGTGTATATTAAACGATAAGTTCTTAGAAAATATACTCTTTAAAGAAATTTAGATGCGTTTGCCCTGGCTTTTAAAAGTGGTAAGCCTATTTTTTAAAATATTATGCCACTTTACAGTTGCATCAGTCACTTCTTTAAAATTGTCATTCACTTTAATAGTTACGCTACGCACCTTTTAAGCAGTATTACTCTATTGTGAAGTTGCATTAGTCACTTAATAAAAAATGTTACTAACCTAAACAGTTACTTGGGTCACTTCTTTAAAATCTTTTGTCACCTTTATAGTTGAGTTACTCACTTCTTTCGAAGCTTTACTCACCTTAATAGTTATACTGGTCACCTCTTTAAATGCGCTACACGTTTTTACAAAGCTTTTAAGTGTTACTTAAAATATCGCACCCCTTTGCATACGCATTTCGATAGCATTTTACAAACCAATACTCAATAGCTTTAAACTATCATTCTATCAAATAAATAGATAGAAGTTTTCGCTATGGGCTTGCTACATTTGTTTACTCAAGAAAAATAACATAAAAAATTTGCCGTTATGAATACTGAACAACACACAGCTACCACTGGTAGCGAAGCAAAATGCCCTTTTATGCACGGTGCAGCACCTAAGCAAACGGCCGGTACTGGCACTGGCAACCGTGATTGGTGGCCTAATCAGTTAAAGCTGAATATTTTACGCCAGCATTCAACTTTGTCTAATCCTATGCACCCTTCTTTTAACTATGTAGCCGAGTTTAAAACGCTTGACCTTGCTGCTGTTAAAAAAGATTTGTTCGACTTAATGACCAATTCACAAGATTGGTGGCCTGCCGATTATGGTCACTACGGGCCTTTCTTTATTCGCATGGCTTGGCACAGTGCAGGTACTTACCGCATTCAAGATGGTCGTGGCGGTGCAGGTATGGGCTTGCAACGTTTTGCGCCACTTAATAGCTGGCCAGATAATACCAACCTAGATAAAGCTCGTTTGTTGCTTTGGCCATTAAAAAAGAAATACGGTAAAAAATTATCTTGGGCCGATTTAATGATACTAGCAGGCAACTGCGCACTAGAATCTATGGGCTTTAAAACCTTTGGTTTTTCTGGTGGTAGAGAAGATGTATGGGAGCCAGCAGAAGATATTTACTGGGGCGCTGAAAAAGAATGGTTAGATGATAAACGCTATAGTGGTGACCGTGATTTAGAAAATCCTTTAGCGGCTGTACAAATGGGTTTAATTTATGTAAATCCTGAAGGGCCTAATGGCAATCCTGACCCGTTAGCATCTGCAAGAGACATTCGTGAAACCTTTAAGCGTATGGCTATGAACGATGAAGAAACCGTAGCCTTAATAGCTGGTGGTCACACATTTGGTAAAACACATGGCGCTGCAAATCCTGAACAATACGTAGGTAAAGAACCTGCTGCTGCTGGTATTGAAGAGCAAAGTTTGGGTTGGAAAAATACATTTGGTAGTGGCAATGGTATTAATACTATTACCAGTGGTTTAGAAGGTGCATGGACCACCACACCTACACAATGGAGCAATAACTATTTTGAAAACTTGTTTGGCTTTGAATGGGAACTAACAAAAAGCCCAGCAGGTGCACATCAGTGGCAACCTAAAAATGGCGCAGGTGCAGGTACAGTGCCAGATGCACATGATGCTACCAAACGTCATGCACCGTTTATGCTCACAAGTGATATTGCTTTAAGAGTAGATCCTGCTTACGAAAAAGTATCAAGACGCTTTTATGAAAACCCAGATCAGTTTGCAGACGCTTTTGCACGTGCTTGGTTTAAATTAACCCATCGTGATATGGGGCCAATAAGCCGTTACGTAGGTGCAGAAGTACCTGCTGAAGTATTAATTTGGCAAGACCCAATACCTGCTGTTACACACACTTTAATTAACGATGCAGATGCAGTTACTTTAAAAGCAAGCATCCTTGCTTCGGGCCTAACAGTTGGTCAGTTGGTAAGTACAGCTTGGGCTTCTGCCTCAACTTACCGCAACTCTGATAAACGTGGTGGTGCCAATGGTGCACGTATTCGTTTAGCACCTCAAAAATATTGGGCGGTAAATAATCCTGCACAGCTAGATAAAGTGCTAGATGTGTTAACTGGTATTCAAGCTGCATTTAATAGTACACAAACAGCAGGTAAAGCAGTGTCTTTAGCCGACTTGATTGTACTAGCTGGTAATGCAGGTGTAGAACAAGCAGCAAAAAATGCTGGTCACACTATCAGCGTACCATTTACGGCTGGCCGTGCCGATGCTACACAAGAAGAAACAGATGTAGAATCTTTTGCAGTACTAGAACCAATAGCCGATGGCTTTAGAAATTATGTAAAAACTCGAACACATACTGCTGCTGAACATTTACTAATAGATAAAGCACAATTACTAACCCTTACTGCACCAGAAATGACGGTATTGGTAGGTGGTATGCGTGTATTAAATACCAATTTCGATGGTTCTAAACATGGTGTATTTACAGATAAACCAGAAACATTAACCAACGACTTTTTTGTAAATCTGCTAGACTTTGGTACTACATGGAAAGCAACTTCAGAATATCAACAAGAATTTGTAGGTACAGATAGAGTTACAGGTGATGTAAAATGGACTGCCACACGTGCTGATTTAATATTTGGTTCTAACTCAGAACTAAGAGCATTGGCAGAAGTGTATGCTTGTGAAGATGGTGCAGCGCAATTTGTACAAGACTTTGTAGCCGCTTGGACCAAAGTCATGAACCTTGACCGTTTTGATTTGGCTTAATAGTAAAATAGTATTTTAATGTTAAAGGTAGCTTGGTAACGAGCTGCCTTTTTTGTGCTCAGTAGCCAGTATTTACAATACTTTGCTTCTTAGTAATAACTTCTAGTTGTAGCTTATAGCTACTCAAGTTGTTAGTTATCACCCAAGGTTGTAAAGGCTTTGATACGTGTGTTTGTGTGCGTTATTTTGTTCTAAATTTAAAATAATAAAACATGTACACAACGAAATTGTCATTGAAAAAACTAACATTAGTAGCAGCATCTGCCATTTTATTTTTAGGTGCTTGTAAAAAAGATGAAGCCGCAGCACCAGTAGAAGAAGCCAGTATTTTTATTAAACACATGTCGCCCGATGCGCCAGCAGTAGATCTTTATGTGGATGGTACGAAAGTAAATACTGCCGCCGTAACTTTTAATAGTAATACAGGTTATTTAAAAGTAAAAGCAGGTGCAAGAAATGTTAAGATAAATAATGCAGGTACTAACACAACTATTCTTAACAGAGATATTACACTAGTAAAAGATAAAAACTACACCCTTTTTGCAGCTAACAGATTATCTACATTAGAACCAGTTCTAGTGGAGGATAATTTAATAGCACCAGCTGCTGGTAAAGCACATATACGTTTTGTACACTTAAGTCCAGATGCACCTAGTGTAAATGTGGTAAATGGTACAAGCACTACCAATTTATTTACTGCATTGACATTTAAAGTTAGCAGCACTTTTACACCAGTAGATGCAACTAGCACAGGCTCAAGCTTTACATTTAATGTACGTAATGCAACTACAAATGCTAGTGTTGCTTCTGTACCAGCCACTTTAGTTGCCGGCAAAATTTATACAGTAGTAATTAGAGGATTTGCAACACCACCAACTAATAATACAAATGCTTTAGGTGCAACACTTATCACCAATAAATAGTTAATAGTACACACGCTCATATAATTAGTCCCACTGTAGGTGTCATGGTTTATGCAGTGGGCTAATTATTTTTAAATGCTTAATCAATATCTTCTGCCAAGCTTGAACTAGCTTCTAGTAAGGTAAGTATGGCATTGTACATAACGTGATGGTCCTCTTTTTTTAGTTTAAGTGTATGCTGTAAATCATGTAAATATAGGACGACCTCTTTCTTACCTATTTTGTTCGCATCAAACTTATGTGGTCTACGAATTTCAAATTCATCCTTCAATAAATCTAGTACTGGTACATCTAAAATTGAAGTAAGTTGCTTCACGTGGGTAACAGTTAGTTGCGTAAGATTATTCTCAATTTTACTGTAAGCATTTTGCGAAATGCCCATTTTTGTAGCTATATAGCTTTGAGAGTAATTGCGTAGCTCTCTAAATTGTTTAATAATGGTGCCGGGCATTTTAGGTTGAATTATTAAAGTCAGTAAAGACTAACTGATAAATACCGATACAGTTAGTTGTTTTTCAGTAATTGCAAATTTAATGATACGATGACTTCAATAAACAAATAGGCAGTGTATACTTTTTATTTCCCACCAAATGCATCCAATATTTACATCACTTCTATTATATACCTATGCCTTTGTGCATAATCAGCAGCTGTTGCAGCATCTCTGCGCATCACAGCTACTAAGATTGAGGTTGTTACTTTATTAAACGCAGGCCCACTTTTTACTTCCTTTACATCACCACAGCCTATGATACCCCATTTTATCATCTTAATTCGTTTGTATTATTTAGTAAAATTACATCAGTGTACTTAAGTATGTATTGCTAGCTTTTTTACAGGCATTTACTCAGTCTTCTTCATGCAATCGTTACCATACAAGTTTAGGTTTAAATCCATTGCTACGTCACTACTTGTACTTTTTTTAAACACAACAGGCAGCTGTCTTTTAAAACAACTGCCTGTAATATTATAAAGCACTAACGCTTTTTTAAACTAAATCTATTTAAGCTTAGCAAGCCCATCAAGCGATGAGGCATCTGCTGGCTGTATAAGCAATGCTTTATTAAACAATGTTCTAGCATCGTTACTTTTTCCTAAGTTTAAATAGGTCCATGCTAGCATGTGATTGCTATCATAGTCAAATGGATAAAGGTTTACTACTTTCTCAAACAATTTAGCCGCTTGATCGTATTTTTTTCTGTTGTATAAAATAACACCTGCCCAGTAATTTGCCGTTATATTTTGCGCATCTATTTTTAGTATGTCCTCATAGGTTTGTAATACTTTATCCCAGCTTTCTAGGGCAGATAATGGTTTTACTAAGCCAAGTTTTGCTTCTACTGCATACGGTTTTAAGGCTACTGCTTTTTGGTAATAGTTCTGCGATTGGGTGTAATTTTTGTTCATGTAACTAAGCCAACCTAGGCGCAAGTTGGTTTCGTAGTTATTATCATCGTGCACTTTTGTTAGGGTTGCAATAGCCTCGCCATATAGCTTGCTATATTCTTGTGCGTAGCTGTCTTTAAAAGCTTTTTGCAATGCAGAATTACTTGTTTGTGCGAATGTGTTAATAGCTATGAAGATGATAGCTAAGGTGATAGTTTGTTTTTTTAAAATTTCCATGTTAAACCTCCTGTGATTGAATGTTGATTAAATGTATTGTTGGTATTATAAAGTTGTCTCTGCTCTAGCGTGTAGCCAATATTTAAAGTGCATTTAGATGATAAAGGGATGTAACAAAATAGCCCGGCTTTAAATAAGTTTTTATCTATTTGATTATAAATGTATAGGCCATCATTTTCAAGCAAGTTGGTAAAAGTGCCAAGCGTTGCATTGCCTTCAAGCCAAAGCTTTTTAGATACTTGTACACCTATAACTTGTCGCACATTAAATGCCGAACCACTTGGTCTGTTTCTAAAAATGGCAGTAGTAAAGCCATACAATTTTAAATTGCCTAAGGGGTAAATACCTATTTGTGCATTGTATTGGCTAATGGTAGAATCAGTAATGGTAGAAAAAATAGCATCAGCTTGTACATCAAAATAATTACTAAAATATTTGATGCCTACTAGTGTCGATTGATTGTTATACACAGTATTGTCTAAAGTGGTTTGTGTATAATGGTAAGCTGCTTTTAGCTGCCAATGACTGTTAATATTGGCAGTTATTTTATTGTAATACTCGCCTTGGTTAATGCCTACTGTTTTATAAAGCGGTGGCGGTGGAAATCCTGGTCTTATAGTATTGGTTAATGAAATAGATTGATTAAATAAAGCACCAGCTTGATGCATGTGAATATTGTAGCCAAACCTGTTTTTGAGTTCTATTTTTTCGTAGTTCGTATTATCTCTAAGACTTGTGTTGGTGGTTTTAAAACTCCCCTCAATACTAACTTCAGTAAAAGCAAGTTTTGTAAGTTTTTCTTGGGCTATCACTTCTTTAGATAAATATTTAACCTGCCCATCGGCCAGTTCTGGTTGGTTTAAATACTTTCTGCATAGCCATATATAATAGTGTGCAGTGTTATTGTACGAGTCATTTTTTAGCACCTGTTCATACTGATGTATCGCTTCGCTAAAATTGTTCAAAATAAATGCAGCATAACCTATGCGTAAGCGTAGTAAAGTAAAATCTTGTTTGGCTTGCACGGCTTCTTTACCATAAGCCAATAATTCTTTCCAAGAAGCCTTTTCGTATAAATCATAACTCCTGGTATTTACCTCGTCATACGTTAAGGTTTTTTGTGCCATTGCATACATAGTAAGTGTGATGCAAATGCAAAATAGGATTGGTTTTAGTGGCTGCATAAGGCAGAGATTGTTTGTTGGTTATTGGTGATTGAAAAAGAATGTATTTGCCCGTTGTTAACATACACACTGGCGGTAGATTGAGGCTTGCCAATGCCAAATAATTCAAGGGTTTGTGTACTAGTGAAGGATATGCTGCCACTATTTAATACGCCATCAGTTTGTTTTACCTCGCTTTGATAACGCATACGAATGAATATGTAAAACGGTGCCAGCACATCCTGCAACCATTTGATGGGATTTACAGAAAATACATTTAGGGGAAAATGGTCTTTAACATTTATTTGTTTATCAGAACTCAATAACACTTTGTAAGCTGCTTCGTAAAAATGATAGAGCAGTGTTTTTTTAGAACCAAAATAATTGGTAAAATAAAATGCAGTTCCATTGTTAATGAAATAAGCAAATGCATTTTGCGAAGCACAATATAAATAGGTTTCATTGTAAATACTGGTACAAACTTCCCAAGCTTCTTCAGCAAAATTTTCAGCTTGCACGTTTAAAATATACCCTGGTTGAAAATTAAAGGCCTGTTGCAATTGTGTATTGCCAGCAACATTGCTTACAAAACTACCTTCTGCTGGTGTGCTATAATTTTGCAACACAACCTCTTTGTTATTTTTTGTGGTAAAATAACTAATTGGATAAGCCAACGTTTTAGAGCCAACATACGGTGTTGCTTGTACTTGAAAGTGTAAATGTGGTTCTGGTGAACGACCAGAATTACCTACCAATGCAACTATTTCTCCCTTTTTTACATAAGCACCTTTAACCACTTTAAAGGAATGCTTTTTAAGATGCGATAGTTTAGTGTATAAGCCCTCTGCATGTTTAATTACGATACTGTTTCCCCAGTTTTGTTGTGTATTATTACCACCAATTTCATTGTCTTCTACATGGTCAATTATATCTTCAACAATACCATCTGCTGGCGCCAATACAGGCTTATTGTAGCAATAGAAATGTTCAGGTAAATTTCCTGGAAAGCGATAGGTTTTCATGTCACTATCTAGTATTACAAAGTCTAAAGCTTTGCTCCAATCGCCCTTGTGTGTCATGGTGCCATCATAGCCTTGGCTTACCATCCATTCACCCATAAATGGTAAGGATAATTGGTGATACACATTGTTCATTAACCTGTCTCTGCCATTTATGTAGCGATATAAATTTGTTTCTGGGCTGTAATATTGAATGGGTGTAAGCACTAGTTTACTTGGCCTTGTACGCATTTGCAACATGTATAAAAACAGAATTACCGTAATGCAAAATGGTAAAGAAAAAATAGGTACTCCAACTTTAAACAGTAAACTTCCTACGCCTGAAACCATTAAATAAGCAATAGGCACCGAAATGAAAATCCATAAAAATGAACGGATAGAAGGGATTAAATAAAAGCCACCTAATGCTACAGCTACCAACATGAAATTAGTACCCATATTGTAGTAGCTTACATCAACTTGATTAAAGCTACCCATTAAAACCCCAAAGAAAATTGCAACCGTGTACCCAAAAACCATTAGCATAAAGGCTATTCTAGAATAAATTATTAAGCCAATGGATAAAATAATACCTGACGCAATATTTACTTGAAATAAAATGGCACTCATACTTCTAAAAAAGCCAGCAACAAAATCTGGAATACTCCAGTTCTCAATCGTAGCAATCACATTTACTAGTCTATTACCACCTAAAGCATACATCTCGTTATACCAGTAAATATGCCTGTATGTTAATCCAATACCGCCAAAACTTTTAGAAGCTACAATTAATAAAGCAGTACTTATGATAAATGCTAAGGATAAAGCTGGCAACCCTCTTTTATTTAAAATTGCATTTAATGCAGTAGCAATAAAAAATGTAAGCAAAGCGCCTACAATTAATAAGGCGGCAAACGCAATTCCAAATTCAAAATTGGTTCCAAAGCCTAGACCAAATAAAACCACACTGTATGTTAGTAAGCCATTTTCTATTTGCGCTTGGCCAAAGCCCAATGCATGTGCTGCAAGAATGGCAACTATTACTGCTGCTAAGCCACAGGCACCTGTAAAAGGTGTAAAAAATGAAACCACTAAAATGAGCGATGCAAAAATTTTATTCTTAGAAAAGAATAGCATGCCATAGCTGTTTAATACAGCACTTGCCATGTATTTAGTGAATGATATAATAGAACCTACTTTCAATTTACTTTTTTTAATTAACCACAACAATTAAACGATACAATATGGCACAACGTTGTGAAACGATTTTACGTTGTGCCTCTGTGGTGAAGCTTTACAAATTAATTTCCTTCAAATATTCTGGCAATATTTCCATTTGCTCAATGTACTCAAGTGTTTCAGCTCGCCTTATTAAATGCGTATTGCCACTTTCGTCAATCAGTACCACGTTTGGGCGCATTTGTATAAACTGCATCCACTGTGTCATATTGTAAGCACCTACTTTATGCACCACTACATGGTCACCACGGTTTAGCAATGGCATGTTGATGCTGCTTCTTACCACATCAATATTCATACACAATGGGCCATACAGCACCATATCTTCTGTGTGGTGTGTAAAATCTTGAGCAGGGCTCATCTTGTGTTCGTACCAAAATGCGGTAAATAAAATATTCACTCCAAAATCCATAATGGTTGCTTTACGTCCATCGCTTAAGCGCTTGTTAGCCAATACAGTACCCAACAAATACCCAGCATCATCTATTAATGCTCTGCCACTTTCTAGTATTAGCAAAGGCAATTCTTCGGTGTTAAACCCAATATTGTATAAGGCATTGGTAATTGCTTCTGCAAATTCATCTACACTTGGTATCATATCTGCCGAAGGCATATAGGCACCACGTAAATTATTGGCTGTTGGTAAGCCGCCACCCATGTCTAAATATTGAATAATGGTATTCAATTGGGTTTTTGCATTCCATGCTAAGTCGCCCAATTTGCGCACAGCAATTGCATACGCTTCTGTACTTAGCATAAATGTGCCTATGTGGCAGTGCAACCCTGTTAATTGTAATTTACCCGAAGCCACAATTTTATTCATGGCGGTCCAAGCCTGCCCATTTTCGTAGTTAAAACCAAATCTATCCCACATAGGGTAAATACCTGTATCCATATTTACACGAATGGCAACTCTTGGTTTTTTATTCATCTTGTCAGCCAAATCAATTAATTGATACATCTCTTCAAAATGATCGATGTGAATCAATGAATCGTTATTAATGGCCAGTGTTAATTCTTCATCCGATTTTTCAGGACCATTAAAAATAATTTTATTGCCTGGTACACCATTACCCAAAGCTTTTCGGTATTCAAAGCCACTCACCACTTCACCCCAGCTACCTTCTTGGTGAAAAATTTTGCACACAGCATTTATGTAATTGGTTTTATAGCTCCAAGCAAATTGCACTTTTGGGTAGCGGGTTTTAAATGCACGAACCGCACTTTGGTAGGTTTTGCGAATGGTTCTTTCACTAATCACAAACACCGGCGATCCATATTTTTCTATCATACTTTTTACCGAAACGCCATCTATGTGTTTTACAGCTTCGTACTCGGTACGTGTACCATATTTGTTCATTAAACCAGCATTCATTTTTTGAATACTTGGGCTTTCGTATCTTAATTTTTGCATGGTATTTTTTGTTTTTATTTCACACAAAGTGCACAAAGAATACAATGTACACTAAGGGTATAATTGGTTTTATAATTAATAAATTCTTTCGTTGCGGTCTTTGTAATCTTAGTTTCTTCGTGTGAAACGGTTACAACTCGCCAAAGCCACTTATTTGTTGAAATTCTTTTACATCAGTTATATGATCCCACGAATAGCGAATGAATATTTTACCTACTTCATAATCTGTATAGGGCTGCACATCATCACCTAACGCCATTTTAGCTAAAGCCGCAGGTTGATTTTGCCCAGAAGCAGCCGTTAAATAAATCCATGCAGGAAAACGCGGATTTATTTCCATAATGTACGGTACACCTGCCTCGGTTCGCATAATTTCCAGTTCACAACCGCCTTTCCATTTAGTGGCTTGTACAAAGGTTTTGGCAAGTGCAATTAGTGTATCATCTTCAAGTGTAATGCCAGCCCAAGCTTTGCCCTTATCGGTGATGTACAGCTTTTTCATGGGAATAATGCTGGCAGCGTTGCCTTTACCATCGCCTAGCACCGCAATATTTATTTCATTGCCACTAATAAATTGTTGTACTATAATTGGGTAGCCCCATTTAGCCGTGAGTTTGTAAAATGCCTTTTGTGCTTGCTCAATGGTATAGGCAATTACCGCATCGTAGTATTTACCTTTTACTACTATTGGATAGCCAAACAAGTCAGCACAAGTGTACAATTCATCTACACTATATATTACTTTATCAGCAGGCACAGATAAGCCATATTTTAATCCAAATTGATAGAGATTCATTTTTTCCCTCGCATCAAACTGTTCAAAAGTTGGTAAAAATGTAGCAATACCCATACTTTTTAATGTTGGTGCCAGCTTCATAAAGTTGTACAGTTCTGCATCAAAATTTGGAATGAGTACGTCAATCTTTTCCTTCTCGTGTATGTATTTTATGCGATTAAGTAATGCTTCTGTGCCAGCACCAGGGTAGGTAATTTGGTAGGTTTTATCTACCACATCGTGTAAATAAATACCTGGTTCCATAGTCTCGTAAGCTAGGCCAATAATGCGTAATGGTTTTGGCAAGCCATCTCTTAAGGCTCTTATAACTGCAATGCCAGGGCCAGGGCTGTCAATAGCGTTCAAGCCTGTAACGGCAACCGTAAGGTGTTGTTTGGTTTCATTCATGGCAAAAAGGTTTAGGTTTATTAAAGGCGCAGGTTATTGTTCTAAAACATTGGCATATTTTAGTTGATTGGCAAAATCGTCCCAATCTTTTTCCAATTGGGCATTGGTTACATCGTAACGTTCTAGTATTTGTGATTTGATGGTAGAAGCAGGAATGCCTTCTTTTAGTAAGCCTAAAATTTCGGCTGCAATTGGATTGGCTGAGTACGAATCTCCTGTTGAAGGATTGAAGATGAAACCAGATTCACTGGTAGCAATGTTTTTTTTCAGGTGCATAAACAAGTCGTTTTAAATGGTTAGGTAAGGCTTTTTTTAAGCGATATTGTATGTATTTGCGCTCAAACAATTAGATGTGGTTACTGAAAAAAACTTTTGTTGTTAAATGTTACTATTTTGTTAATGCCTTGTGTGCTTACCAAGGGCGCAGTTTCACCCATATATAATCATCCATTAGCACACCATTTTTTAGTACTGCTTTGCGTCTCAAGCCTTCAAGATAAAAGCCATTTTTTTCAAGTACGCGCATAGATGCTTTGTTAATTTCAAAAACCTCAGCATATAATCTTATGATATCGTAGTAATAAAATGTATAGTCTACCATTTGCCTTACCGCCTCTGTGGCTATACCTTGCCCCCAAAAAGGTTCTGCAAGCCAATAACCAATTTCGGCAGACATAATATACACATCGCTATTTAAAATAAGACCAATACCACCAACAGCTTGCCCATCTATATCTATTGCAAGATTTACAATAGGTGAGGCATCAATAGTTTTTTCTAGCCAAGCAATTCCATCTGCTTCGGTATAAGGTGTAGGAAAATAATTGCGCAGGTTGTTCCAGATATTGACGTTATTAGCATACAGCACCAAGTTTTCCAAATCGGTTTGAACCCACTGCCTTATAGTTACAGCCATTGGAATAAATTTGAGATGACAATTAAAAATCGTTAGACGACAAAACTAGCAGTAACCTTTGCTGCTGCATTTTTTATTACTTATAATCCTATCAATTTATTATGATGACGTAGATTGTTAATATGCTGTATTGATGAATATTTTTTTAAATAGTAGTGCAATGATTCATTTATCCGGCTACTCTTTTACAATGGTTTGTTTATACACTTGTTCGCCTGTAATGGTAAGTACATAACTGCCTTTTGCAAAGCCGCTTGTAGCAAGGCTTACAAAGTTGTTGCCTGCTTGTAAGTATACCGTTTGTTGCCATACTACTTTGCCTTGTATGTCAGTTATTTTGATACTTGCTGTGTGTTTAGCTGAACTTTGTAACTGTATTTGCAACTGATCTTTTACAGGATTAGGATATACACTAAAGCGCACGTTGCTAGTACCAAGTTGCACACGCACAACTTGACTATAACTGATGCTGCCATCTTTATCTACAGCTTTGATGCGATAGTATAATGGTGACCCGGCATTACCAACGCTATTATCTCCAAAGCTATAATTGCCACTACCCACTGCTGTTACTGTGCCTATTTTACTAAAGCTATTACCATAGTTGCTGCGCTCTATAACAAACTGCTGCACATTTATTTCATTTGCTGTTAGCCAATTTACTTGTACTTGAGATGCAGCAGTTTGGCTAGCACTTAGGTTGGTAAAGTTCAGCGGTAAATTTGCCACCGTAAATACCAATCCATTCGAGGTTAACGTACAGCCACTACTTGTAGTGCCACTTACAGAGTAAGTACCACTCACTAGTGGTTTTATTTTGTTGGTAATAGCACCATTCATTACGCTACCATCTAAGTACCATTGTATATTATTCACTGCATTGGTAAGCAAGCTGTCTTGTGCAGCACCTACAATTGTAATTGTAGGTAAGCTAGCTTGTGTAGCCACCACGGCCGCTCTTTCGCTCACATCATCCACTGTTTTTACTTTCATGTCGTAGAGGTAATAATAAAAGGCAGGGTAGGTACTTGCGCTAGTACCAGCCTGTACACTATTGCCTGTAAGCGATACTATGTTAGGTATGGTGGTAAATGGGTACAAACTATTAGTGGTAGAAAGATTGTTGTTTCTAAATAGGTTCATATTGTTGTCACTTGTGGTAGCCCGTATAGCATAGCTTACTATAGCGCCTGCACTTGGTAGCGACATGCCTACATAATAAATAGCCCCTGTATCGCTTGCATCATTTGCAGTTACAGTGCCTGCTTGTGGTGTAGGGTGTGTAGCGTATACATTTATGCTTGGCCCGCCAAAGTCATAGTACGAATAGCCCGAACTTGTTTCACTTGCAAGGTTATACAAGTTTAAGTTTACAGTGCCAGGATATTTGCTAAATAACCGCACACTTTCTAGTATCATAGGTGTGGTTGCAGTGTATTTCATGTAAGCACTAGGTGCGCCTTGGTAGCCACCACCACTAGGGTAGTTGTTTTTGCTAGTAATACCTACACCTGTTCTTGCGCCGCTTTCTACATATACAGTATTGCTAGGCGGTACACTGTTTAAACTAAGGCTTGTACCTGCGCCAATAGGTGTAGTACTTGTGGCGGTACTGTACCAATAATAGTTAGTACCAGCTACAGTATTGCTGATGGTATAAGTAACGCTTGTAGGACTACAAATTACACCACTAGCTACTGGTGCAGCAGGCTTAGCAGCAATAGCCACACTGCTTGTAAGGGTATTGTTACTAGCATCTTGATCGTCTGTGGCAGTAGCAGTAATGCTAATGGTATAGTTGGTAGCAGGTAAGCTAGTAAAGGTTTTCTGAAAAGTATACACAGCGCTATTACCAGCCGTTATAGTAAGAGGGCAGGTTACACTAATAGTTGCTATAGTTGTAGCACCATTGGTTACGGTAGCAGTTAAGGGTATATTGCTTTTGTCTACGCTGCCATAGTTTCTTAGTCGCACTGCTATTAGCTGCGCAGCATTACTACCGCTACCAGTAATAGGCGTTACCAATTCTGTTACGGCTATATCATTGCTTGGTTGTACCACACGTAATCTATAATCTTGCGTTTCACCATTAGCGTAGCTACCACAAGCTTGTACATCACTCGCAGTACTAGTTTCTTGTGCTATTATACGCATACGCAAGTAGCTGCCTTTGGTAATATTACTCGCAGTAGTAACATTGGTAGTAAACACACTGCCATTGGTAAGTACACCACTTGTAGCTACTAGTTCACCTGCATCGGTAAAACTACCGTTGCTATTATAGTCTATAAATACCTTCACTATTTTATTGGCATTAGTGCCATCGCAGCTAGCCACTTTTACAGTAAGTGGCAATGTTTTATTAGCTTCTATATCGCCTGTAATATTGGTATTGTCAGTATAAGTAGTACAGCTAGTGCTGCTCTTTTTTTGTATATTGGTAAATGATACGCTATCAATATAAGTACCTGCACTATTGCTAGCGCTTGATGTACAAATAGCCGTTCCACCTACACCACTTACTAACAGTGCGTAAGCTTGCGAGCCTCCAGATAATGTGCCTTTGTGGCTTATGGTAATGGTATACGTTTGGCCAGGTACCACACTGTCTATATTAATGCGCTCAACATTGTCTCTTATATTATTGCCTTTAGTGGCTGCATTAGCAGGGTTGTTGGGGTCAAGTATCCAAGGGTAGTAAGTGGTGCTGCCTTTGGTTATGCGTATGTCTAGGTCATTTACTAGTTTTATGGTGCGGTCGTTTAGGGCATTGGCATAAGGTGTTACTGTACCACTTTTATCAGTCCAGCATAGGGTAGCAATTAGCTGTCCTTTTCCAGTGGCTACAACTGTTTGTGTGTAAGTCGCACCATTGGCCAAAGTATTTTCATACAGTAAATACTCGCTTGTAGTGCTGTTATTATTAGTAATGGCAGCTTTAATATGTGTGGCTGCTTTTTCTACATTCAACAAGCCCCAGCCAAACTTATAATCAGGCCCATCTGCACTACCTGCTTCTTCTGCAGTATGTATGGCGAGCCCTTTTAGTGTGGCTGAACGCATAAAGCTACCTGCTTTTAGTTGTGCATAATATTCTTGTAGTAATAGTAAAGAGCCTGTGGCATTTGGCGAAGCCATAGATGTACCACTTAACGATTCATAATTACTATTGCCACTTGCTACGCTAGAGGTAAGGTTTACACCATCTGCTACAAGGTCTGGTTTTATTCTGCCATCATCTGTAGGGCCCCAACTGCTAAAGCTACTCATCACCACATCGCTAGGTTTGGTATAGCCACTGCTAATACCGTTTACCGCACCTATGGTCAATATGTTTTTAGCATTGGCATAAGTAGGTAAAATATCATAGCCATCGTTGCTGCTAATGCCCACAGGCCTATTGCCAGCTGCTACCATTTGGTCATTGGCATTATAGCGATAATAGGGGCTACCCACCGCAGGGCCATTGGTACCACGGTTATTGCCTGCTGCTTTTACAATTAAATAGTAAGGCGCATTGTAAGCAATATCATCTAGTGATTTTGAATCATCATCGTAATAGCCAAAGTTTACATCTTCATTTTCATTAGGCCTGCCCCAAAATTCCCATCTAGCAGGGCTACCATCGCTAGGCGACGAATTGTATAGCCAACCTGCAATAGTACCATAAGAGTGGTTAGATAATATAATATTTGGTGCTTCGGTGGTAATTTCAGCTATATCGTTATAAAAGTCGTAAGCCAATATGCCTTGCAAGCCATAAGCCATACCTTTCGCTATTGGGTTTACACCGCTAGCCATCATAGTGCCTGTTACGTGTGTGGCATGGTCGCTAAGCGATGCAGGTGCATCTTTTTGGGTAATTCTACCTGCTAGCTCTACGTGTGTACTTAGTACGCTACCCCCATCCCAAATGGCTAGTTTGTTTTTTAAAAAAGCTGAACTACCGCTAAGGTTTAGCCCCGATGCACCACCTGCCCATAATTGATTAGCCCTTGTGGTAGCGGCTGCCACCGTATTGTTGTAGGCAATATAATATTTAGGCAGGCCGCTAGGTGTAATGCCTACTAGGTAAGCTTTAGCCCCATTTTTTGTGGTAATCACCAAATCCCACTGTTTGATTTTTGCTAGTGATAATGCTTTGGCGTAGTTAGCATTCGCTTGTTCACTTGCTTGTGTAGCATCTTTTTTAAGCTGCGTGGTGTTGGTAGTGGTTTGCGCTATGGCAATGGTACCAAGGCATAAGATACTCGCAAGCGAAAGAATGAACGGCTTAAACATACAGTGTATAGTTAGGTAGATGATGTATTATTAAAAACGAGAACACTAATGTAGTGGTTTTAGGTAAACCTGTGAATAAAAAAGCCCACTCAATTGGGAAATAGACGATAGAAAACACTCCATAGACCCTAGCCGCCAAAACCATCACCCATCAACTATCCTTTTTGGCTTTATAAAATTGTGTCACTTTTTTTGTGTCATTTTTTTTAACACAAATTTTTTGACACAAAAATGTGTCAGTTTTTAATTTTGATAAAAATTTGACACAACCATGAATACCATTACAGATATACGTGAGCGTTTAGGGCTTACTAACCAGCAATTGGCAGATTATCTTGGCATAAGTTATAGTTTACTCACCATGTGCCAAAGCAATAAACGCAGCTTGCCCACCAATGCTAATTTGCAATTAGTAAGGCTAGCAATGGCACTGCAACAATTACCAGTTTTGCCCGCTACAACAACCAATATTACCGAAACCAATATTGCGCTAAATCAACAAATAGATACACTAAAGTTGCAACTACATTTTGCAAAGCAAAAACTAGCACAGATGACCAAGCTATACCAGCAAGCCACCACACAGTTGCAAGTGGTACAAGCCTTAACGGCGCAACCGCCAAGTGGCAACGCTGCTCAAAAAGAACAGCTATGGCTAGCTGCGCTAGAAGCTGAGGCCAATGTAACGCTACAACAAAATACTACTAGCAAACAATTGCTACTGCAAGCACAGGTAAATAATTTGCAATACTATATTACCCAATTAGAAAAGCTTAAACAATAGTTAATTAAAAATAATTTAACCAAAATAGGCTTTTTATTTAAATATTAGTTAAAGCCGCTAAAGGGTTGTTTGCTACATAAAAACCTGCAATATTTTTAAGTCATTATTTCATTTTAAAATTTAAAAAAATGGCTTACTCTGTAGCAACAATCACAAAAAAAGCAGATTGCGACGTGTTAATTAACGACGCAAAAAAAGAAAAAGACGATTTAGAATTTCGTAAGCTAGCCCAGCAAAGGCAGCAAACTAGCTACACCGAAAACTCGGTAGAACTAGACGCAGAACTAACCCAAGTAAATGGCGAGCTAGCAGCTTACGACACCATTATTGCAGGGCTACCTGATGGTGAATTAAAGGCCGAGCAGATTAAGAAAAAGAAGAAAGCAGAGCTAAAACAATTTTTACTTACCGATAAGCAGCACGACTATGGCGTGGTAGCTTTATTGGCGAAAGAATTGGATTTAGCAAGATTGGAAAAAGACATTGAAGAAACCAACAACTTTATTTCAGCCTTAGAAGCCCACAAAGCCACTTTGCCGTAGTATTTTAAAGGTGATTGAAGAAGAAAGCCGTCTCAAGTAATGCTGAGGCGGCTTTTTTTGTGGGGGGAAACAAAAAATAGATTTTAGGGTAGTGATGTTCAATATCAGTAAAACGAAATAGCTATATTTGTATCTAATGATTTTAGCAAATAGAAATATAGATTCCTTAAGAAGTTTATCTCAAATCTTCACAACCTCAAATTTTAAAAAAATTGTTAGAGAGAACGACTATAAATTCACCCAAAAGAATATCAAAAAGTATTGTTCATCTAATTCAATAAATACTACATTTTCAAGTGCCATCAAGATTTTATATTCAGAATTGCAAAATGAATATCGAAGTGAATATTTCTACAAAAACAATCTTTTATCAAGCTATTTACTTAAGCATTACAGCCTAAAAACAACAAGGGTGTTTAATGAGTTTAAAATAGCTAACTCAATAGCTGATTTTGTATTACTTAATGGTTCTGCTAAGGTTTTTGAAATTAAAACAGATTTGGATGGTCTTGAAAAGTTAAATAAACAAATTAACGATTACGTACAATTTGCAGATTTTGTTTATATAGTGACTAGTCCAAAATATTTGGATAAAGTAATGCATGATTATTCAAATACAACAATTGGAGTAATTGAATTTACAACACGGAATAAGTTTAAAGAGCATAAGAAGGCTGAAAATAATACACATCATTTTGACTATTTAACAATTTTTAAAACGCTGAGAAAGCCTGAATATCTCGAAGTTATACTCAATCACTTTGGATATATCCCTAAAGTTCCGAACACTAAAATATTTAAGGCATGTTTAGATTTAGCTACTCATATTCCAATTGCTGATTTCCAAAAAATAGCCTTTGGTAAATTAAAAGAAAGGAAAATTAAATGTTCTAACTTGTTAGAATCAGACAAAACACCTTTTGAAATCAAGCAGATTTGTTATAACCTTGATTTTTCAGAACAAGAATATGAAACCCTATATACTTTTCTCCAAAAAACTATCTAAATGTATTTCCCATACTTACGTGGTAAACAATTTGAGCTTATTGCAATAAGAGAAATAAGTACACTTTTGGAGAAAAATAAATCCAAAATCTCTCCTATTATTGAACCTGTAAAAGATTCAACTACATTCAAAAACACGCTAAATGATTTAAAACTAAAAGGAATAAATTTTACAGTAGTCATCAATCCAAAAGTTGGTGATATGCAAAATGCGACTTCAAATATATTGGCATTACTAAGCAAAGAATTAGGGCAATACCATAATTTTCAATTAGGTATAATTTTAACTGGTAAAGAGAACCATAAAACCTTTTTAAGTACATTAAAAAAGCATCCATCTTTGTTACATGGCTTAACATTAATACATAATGCTGCCTACGAGAATATTGATGATATTGTTAGTGATTATAGCGCAATTGTGCCAGTGAAATATAATGTTGTACATTTTAGTAAAACGAATAGGAGGTATTATAGAAATTTTGATTCTGCAACAGTTGTTGAGTTAGATGATTATTTTTCTTCACAACAAAAAAATTCAGATTATAAATCTGTTGATGAAAGTGACTTTTCCGAGGAACATATTTTCTACAAAAAAGACGGCTTTGTAGGATTTTCAGATTTTTTAACTATTGGCGATAATTATTCAGAAAGTGGATTTCTTCCATGGGCAATAGCTATTCATTTATCATATTCAGATTCTACAAAAAAAATTAAGATAAAGCACTTTGTTTCTGATTCAAATGATAGTAATTCAGATATTGGCGGCAAGTTTGAGGAAGCTCTTGATAAATTGGTTACATGGTGCGATTTAAATAAGATCAAAACGAATGCAGTAGACATTTTTCGTGAATTACATATTTCTGGGCATTTCCCAGGGTTAGGAACTGTAAAAAAATTGTCTATTATGAACCATATTGAACTTGTAATAAAACTGCTTTAGTACTATGTTTTGTTGTTCAGAATGCTTTTCTAGTTCATACTTAAAAGATATAATCAATAGTAATCAATCTATCGGTAACTGCGATTTTTGCGGGACTACAAGCATTGCAATTTATGACCCGAAAGAATTGGTACTCTTCTTTCAAAACATATTCGACTTGTATAAAGTAGATAATTCGAATGGTAACTCTATTGAGATTCAAATTGAGAATGATTTTCAGGGCAAAATATTTTCTTCTAAAATGCTTATTAATAGAAAACTACTTTTAAATGAAATCATTTCCGATGATTTTGATAAATATAAAAGACTATTTAAAAGTAAGGTTGTGTTAAAGCATACCTCAAGTGCTGAAACAAGTAATCAAGTAAAACCACTACAAATATCTTGGGAGAAATTTGCAGAAGAAATAAAATCAACAAACCGCTTTCACATACAGAACAATTTAGACTTATTCAAGCTTAAGCGTTTACTTTCAAGATATGTAAAACATATACAAAAAGGGAAAAAATACTATAGGGCAAGAATTTCTGAAAGCCTCGAAGGTTATAAAATTGGTGAAATGAAAAACCCTCCTCCAGAAAAAGCTAAAGCTGGAAGAGCTAATCCTTTAGGCATATCATATTTATATATAGCAAATGATATAAAAACTACACTTTATGAAGCACGTGCCTCATTATTTGACTATGTAACTATAGGCGACTTTAGGTTAAGAGAAGAAATTAAAGTTATAAACCTGAGAGGAGATACATACGATCCAATAATTCTTGCTGAACAAGGGGAACTGGAAGACTTTCTTATTCATTTGCCTTTTATAACTAAACTTGAACAAGAACTTTCGAAACCAAGAAGAAGAAGTGATAATGAGCTTGATTATCTTCCAACACAGTACCTTTCTGAATTTGTAAAATCAATTGGGTTTGATGGTGTTGAGTATCAAAGTTCATTATATCAAAATGGATATAATCTTGCAATTTTTAACCCGAGTAAATTTGAATGCATAAAAGTTACCGTATTTGAAATTGAGAAGATAGACATAAATCATAAGATAGTGGCTAAAAAGAGTAATTTTTAGAATTATAACTCATCAAGAGTTTCACAACCAAATCTCCACTCACCAAAATCCCCAACATGTTATGAGCATTGAGGAAACCATTAAGCAAGAAATAGCTGCCAACGAAGCCATGCAACAATATTTTAAGCAGTTTTCAGACTATAGTATTCAATCGTTTATAGACTCTTACGCCGTGTACAAAGGCATTTGGCTAAAACATGGTAAACGCTATGCGGATAATGAAGAACAGCATGGTATTCAGTGGGTAAGCAAGGCATCGGAACATTTGCAATATATTCAACAAAAAAAACTGTTTGATGCGCAGTGTTTGTGGCGTGCCGAACAACTAGCAATACCTGAAATAGAGGTGTGCTTCGATTTTAGGATTTGGGAAAAGGATATTTTGAACTGCCCTTTTATAGAACCTGTAAGCGAAAGCGATATAGAATTATACACGCAATATTTGTTAACGCATTATACCGAGGAAGACATTAGTTGGCGCACCTTTCACGAAAGTTGGCAAGATTACACGGAAATAATTGAAGCCTATAAAACCAATAACGAGAATAGAGATTTTCCAGAATGGTACGACTTTTATAATGGTCAGCGTGGCACAGGTGTGTACATGACCCTGCCCGATATAAGAGGCGAAAAGGAGGAGTTTTATATGGATCTAGCTAGGAATTATGAAAAAATGAACGCTAAAGAAACAGAACCAAAGCCACAGCCTCTTGTAATTCCCAAATATTTAAGCTATCACGATAAAGACCAACGAGATTATTTTGTACAAACATTTGAAAACAAAGAAGTACAAGCTTATTACAAGGCGTATGAATGGAGCGAAAGGAATAGTGGCTTGAAAGAAGAATTGGGCTATTACTTAGAAGTGTTGTACGAAGCTGACGAGCCTGTAGCGATGGAAGCACATATCAATTGGGAAGAAGCCGTGAAAAAAGCTGCTAAAAAATATACCTGTAAAAAGATTGCAGAAGCACTGCCAGAAGCTTGTGAGCAATACATGATAAATGTACAATTGAACATTGCTTTTCCTAATGAGAAAAAAAACAAAAGGTCATGGGATGCCATTAGAAATATGTATGAAGAGGGTATTTTACTAGGTAGAAAAGTAAACGGCGAGCCAGAAGATTTTAATTTTTAGGTGAGATATAGTTAAACCTATAAGGTTGCAAAAACCTTATAGGTTTGATCCAAGAATAAATTGTGTCAGTTTTTTTGTGTCATTTTTTTTAACACATTTTTTTTGACACAAAAATGTGTCAGTTTTTATTTTAGATAAAAAAGTGACACAATGCGTTGTAAACCTGATAGGTTTGATGAAGTGATATGAAGGCAATAATATTTACAAATTATCGCTGCCGCTTATAAATTCTATGCTGTCACTTTTACTAAAGTCAGAGCTAATGTTTAGTGCCACTTCCTTTTTATCGTACACAATGCGTAAAAAAGCAGTGGCAGGTGGTATTTTACCAAGGTTATCGGCAAATATGGTAAATCTGTTTACTTGCCCTTTAATTACAGGTATTTTAATGATAAAGGGTGAGGCTTTTAAAGCTACCTTGCTAGCAATCTTCTCATTATTATATATAATACTCACTTCATCACCATCTATAATACCATCATCAAATAAGCGTATTTCCACAGAATCACCTTGTACCGTATATCTAGCCACTTGTTCGGTTGGTCGCTTGGTAAAGTTTGGTTGAGTAGGTGTAGCTTGCGGCTGTATGGCAAGCTTACTGCTATCTGTTATTGGCTTGCTTGTATCTTCTGGTGTAGCATAGGTTATTTTAAGTAGGTAGGGCTTACTAGGTTCACGTCTATCATTAGAATACATAGATATATTACCTACTATATATATGCTATCTCGCTCTTGTATGCGTTGCAATTGTGCAGAAGTTATTTGCCATTCTTCAGCCTTTCCACCACTGTATCTATCTATTTTTCGGTACACACTGTTGGTAAATCGTAACCCATTGGCACCAATAGTAGCGCTAAGGGCAAATGTTTCACCACCTTCTTGCAAAGTACCTAGTAAGCCGCCCTCAGTATGTGATAGGCTAAGTTTTACTGCATTTTGCTCTATTATGTAGTTGCCGCTCCAGTCGTATTTATACAATATGCCGCTGTAATTACCATCAATACTATCTAAAGCTAAGTTGTGTTCAACAGCTTGGTATTTATTGTAGCTGCGAATAAAAGATGCTTTATCGTAACGTGTTACGGGCCATTTGTTCTCAGGTTCTTTTTCTGCTAGCTCGCTAATGCTTTGTTTATCACCCTTATCGGCACTTTTTTTAAGCCACTTATTAGCCTCTTTAATATTTTGTGGTACACCATAACCATTTCTTAAGCACAAGCCTACATAATACATACAGCTCGTATTGCCATATTCTGCCTCGGTGATAAATAAGTCGTAAGCAGCAGCATAGTTTTGCTTACAACCAAGCCCTTTATACAACATATAGGCAAGTGTAGCGTTTGCCCTATAATCGCTGCGTAAAGCTTTCTTAGAAAAGATACTAAAAGCGGTGGTATAATCTTGCTTAATTCCTATACCATCTTTATACATTTCGCCGAGCATATATATGGCATCTTGGTTACCATTATCAGCTGCCCTCAATATAAACTCAAAAGCACGTGTCATATCTACTGTTGTACCCATACCAAAACGATAATGCACACCTGCATCGTACATGGCTTTTGCATCCCCATTTTTAGCTTTTAGCAAGCAAATGGCATGGGCTTCTTCTAGGCTGGTAGGTTTGTAATGTTTATCTAAGCGTGGGTCTTTATTGATAATAGTGTTAGTGCTTTGCCCAAATGCTTGGGGCATTAAAGCAATGAAAAAACAATAGACAATGAGTCTTTTCATGCAATTATTGGCTTAATAATATGAGTAAATGTTGTGAGATCATGACAACTGACTACTAAAAACGTGGAAGACAATTATTTATTTTACCAATTGTGGTAGCAATAGGTATTTAACGAACATATTTTTCTAGTACAGCCATTTGTGGCTTATCAGATCCATTTTGTGGGTGTATAGAGAGCGGATAGTTGTTCCACCAAGCGCCTGCTGCCCAATAATTTGCCGAAATACCTTTTTTATAAATGTAGGCAAGGAAATTATCCATCACTTCTAGCCATCTGTTATCGTTATTTGGCACGCCAAACTCGCCAATAATGCCTTTTTTGTTATGTTTTTTTAGCCAATCTACAAATGGTTTCACTTTTTCTACACCCATATCGGCCGTTATTTTACGCTCAAACTTACCATCGTAATTACCCGAATGATCGTAATCGAAATAACAATGAGCATCATATATAATCCTGTCGTATGGATCTTTAAGCTTTCGAAGTTTATTATTATCGTGTTTCCAATCGTAACTATGAGAGCTATTTTCTCCATCAACTATTATATATGCATTGTTATCGGCTTCTCTTATACCATCAATAGCGTGTTGGGCAGCTTTGCGCCACTTTCTGCCAAAAATATTTCTTGGCTCGTTCATAATATCGTAGCCATAAACGTTATAATTAATTAAAGCAGTAGCAATTTTTTTCCATACGTCTTTATAATTGTCATAATCTAACCTAGAAGTGCCAAGCGTTAATACTCTATTACCTCTGGTATAGCTGGCAAAATTTTGCATGGTGAGCGATACTTGCACATTGTATCTACTACATTTTACTAAGAAGTTTTTTATTTCCGATAGTTCGTTGTCGTCTAGTTCGCCATTCAATTCGTGTTGAATTCTTTCCCATCTAAAAGGAAGGGCAATTACGCCAAAGCCTTTACGTGCAAAATATTGGATATCGCTTTCTGTGGGATAAATATAATCTCTATTGAGTGTGCCGGGTAAATTTTGAAATCCAAATTCGGCACCACAAAGATTGATGCCAAGTTTAAAAGGTAGGTCTTGTGCGTTGGTTTTGATAGGGGAAATAAGGGTGATTAGGATACATAGGATTGGCGTTAAGCAATTTTTCATAGTTAAAGAAACGAAAAGAAGCGATTAATAATTTCATTTTGCCCCAAATTTGTGGAAAAAGTGCTTTTTTTTAAATTTTGGAAAAAATAATTCACAATATTGTTTGTGTGTTGAAAATATCCCCTTACTTTTGCAACCCCAAATCGAAATAATGGGATTTAGGCTATGTCTCAAAGAATCAGAATTAAATTACAATCATACGATCACAACTTAGTAGACAAATCTGCTGAGAAAATCGTAAAAACAGTTCGCAGCACTGGTGCTGTTGTAACAGGTCCAATTCCTTTACCTACACACAAAAGGATTTTTACCGTGTTGCGTTCACCACACGTAAATAAGAAAAGCCGCGAGCAGTTCCAGTTAGCTACTCACAAGCGCTTATTGGATATTTACACTTCTTCTTCTAGAACTGTAGATGCATTAAGCAAGTTGGATTTACCTTCTGGTGTTGAAGTTGAGATTAAAGCTTAACAAATTCCTGAAAAGGAAAACAAGTTCTTAAAAATGTTTCATCTCTCAATTCTGTAACAAGAAGAAAAGAGCTCTGAGTAAGATACAATTCTAATCTACAAAAGATTGGATTAACATATAAACAGGCCCTTCGAGGTTTGTTTACTGTCGGTACTTCCTCTTCTTTCCCGCCAAAACGGGATTGAAAACACTGGAAAAGGTCGACAGCAAACAGGGATTGAATTTTGGTTTCATCACCAAAATGTCCTATATACCGAAGCGGGGCATAAACCGCAAACACGATGAAAGGTATTATTGGTAAAAAAATCGGGATGACCAGCATCTTTGGTACAGACGGCAAGCAAATTGCCTGTACCATTATAGAAGCGGCTCCAAACACCGTTACACAGGTAAAAACTGCGGATATAGACGGTTATACTGCACTTCAATTAGCTCTAGGCGACAAGAAAGAAAAGCATACTACAAAAGCCGAGCTTAATCACTACGCAAAAGCACAAACTGCTCCTAAGAAATTTGTAAAAGAATTTCGCAACTACTCAATAGAAAAAAATCTTGGTGAAACTATCTCTCTAGACATCTTTGCAGAAGGTGATGAAGTGGAAGTTGTAGGCACTACAAAAGGTAAGGGTTTCCAAGGTGTTGTAAAGCGTCATGGTTTCTCTGGTGTGGGTGAAGCTACACACGGTCAACATGATCGTTCAAGAGCGCCAGGTTCTATTGGCGGTTCTTCTTATCCTTCACGTGTATTTAAAGGTATGAGAATGGCTGGCCGTATGGGTGGCGACAGAGTTAAAATGAAGGGCTTGAAAGTTGTAAAGATTTTCTCTGAAAAAAATTACATTCTTATTAGTGGTTCAGTTCCTGGCCACAACGGTTCAATCGTTTTAATCCAGAAGTAATCACTTTTAATTTTGAAGAACAATGCAAGTAGATGTTTTAAATATACAAGGACAAAAAACCGGCAGAACGGTTGAATTACCAGATGAAGTATTTGGTGTTGAACCAAACGATCACGTTATTTATTTAGCTGTAAAGCAATATTTAGCTGCTCGTCGTGCAGGTACGCACAAAGTTAAAACGCGTGCTGAAGTACAAGGTGCAAGCCGTAAACTTCACAAACAAAAAGGTACTGGTGGTGCTCGTAAAGGTAATATTCGTAACCCTTTGTACAAAGGTGGTGGTACAATCTTCGGCCCAAAACCTCACAAATACGATTTCAAATTGAATCGTAAAGTGAAAGACCTAGCTAAAATCTCTGCTCTTAGTTACAAAGCAAAGGAGTCTGCAATATTAGTTGTTGAAGACTTAGCGATGGAAACACCAAAAACAAAACAATTGGTTGAAGTATTGAAAGGTTTAAATGTTGAAAACAAAAAATCTATCATCATTCTTCCAGAATATAATGATAATGTTTATTTAAGCACTCGTAACGTGCCAAATGTTACAAGTACTTTATTAGCAGATATCAATACTTACGAAATTATGAATGCTGATTTTTTAGTAATTACTGAAAGCACAGCAAACATTTTTGTAGACAATGAAGTAGCTGCAGAAGCTTAATTGAAAACGTTTCAATATTAATAAGATGATACTTACAGATGTATTGGTAAAGCCTATTTTAACTGAAAAAGCAAATGCTCAACAAGATAAGTTGCGTAGATATGCTTTCAAAGTAAATCGTAAGGCTAACAAATTGGAAATCAAAACAGCAGTTGAAACTTTTTACGGTGTAACTGTAACTGATGTGAATACTTTAGTTGTTCCAGGTAAAAACAAAAGCCGCCAAACTAAAACTGGTCTTGTACAAGGTGTAAAACCTTCTTACAAAAAAGCTTTTGTAACTGTTGCTGAAGGCGAGACGATAGATTTATACGCAAATATTTAATTATAGCAAACGAAGCTGATAAGTTCGTAATAAAAGTTTTAAGAAAATGGCATTAAAGAAATACAAACCAATGACCGCCGGTACTCGCTGGAGAATTGGTAATGCTTATGCTGAAATCACTACTAATAAACCAGAAAAAAGTTTGTTAGAGCCTGTAAAAAAATCAGGTGGTCGTAATGCACAAGGTCGTCGTTCAATGAGATACATTGGTGGTGGTCATAAAAAACATTATCGTATCATAGATTTCAAACGTAATAAGTTTGATGTTGAAGCGACTGTTGCTTCTATTGAATATGATCCAAATCGTACAGCATTTATCGCATTATTGCATTATGCTGATGGCGAAAAAAGATACATCATTGCACCGCAAGGTTTGCAAGTGGGCGCAAAAGTTACTTCAGGCAACGATTCTGCACCAGAAATTGGTAATGCATTACCAATGAAGAATATGCCTTTAGGTACTATGATTCACAATATTGAAATGCAACCAGGCCAAGGTGGTAAATTAGTTAGAAGTGCAGGTACTTCAGCTCAATTAGCCAATAAGGAAGAAAAATACGCGGTTATTAAAATGCCTAGCGGTGAGTTAAGAAAGTTATTGATTAACTGTTATGCTACAATTGGTGTTGTTTCAAATAGCGATCATAGCTTGGAACAAGCTGGTAAAGCTGGTGTTAACCGTTGGAAAGGTAGAACTCCAAGAACTAGAGGTGTTGCGATGAACCCTGTAGATCACCCGATGGGTGGTGGTGAAGGTAGAGCTTCTGGTGGTCATCCACGTAGCAGAACTGGTAAGTATGCTAAAGGTGAAAAAACTAGAACAAGAGGTAAAGGAAGCGATAAATTAATTATCCAACGTAGAGACGGTAAGAAATTAAGTAAGTAATTATCATTGTTAAAATATCCTACAAAATGCTGTAGGGGAATAAACAACAAACATACAAATATGGGTCGTTCTATTAAAAAAGGTCCTTATGTTGATGCTAACCTAGAGGTAAAAGTATTAAACGTAAATGAAGGCAAAGCAAAGAAAGGTGTTATTAAAACTTGGAGCCGTAGAAGTACAATTACTCCAGATTTCGTAGGTCACACTTTCGCAGTTCATAATGGTAACAAGTTCATTCCAGTTTATGTAACCGAGTTCATGGTTGGTCATAAATTAGGTGAATTTTCACCAACAAGAAACTTCAGAGGTCACGCTGGTTCAAAAAAATAAATTAGTTTCTAATTTGAGGTCATAACTCTCAAATTTCAAATCAGAATAAAATGGAAGCAATAGCTAAATTAAATAACTATCCCACAGGCCCACGTAAGATGCGTTTGTTAGCTGATGTGGTTCGTGGTATGGAAGTGGAAAAAGCGCTGGCTATACTAGAATTTCACCCACAGCATAATGCAGTGCCTTTAGCAAAATTGTTAAAGAGTGCTATTAGCAACTGGGAACAAAAGAATAGTGGTGCAAGTGCAGCTGACAGCAGTTTGGTTTTAAAAACAATCTTTGTAGATGGTGGTCGCGTTATTAAACGTATGCGTCCGGCACCACAAGGCCGTGGTTATAAAATCCGCAAACGCAGCAACCATGTAACAATAATTGTAGATTCAAAAAATTAATTGAAACCATAATATGGGTCAGAAAGCAAATCCGATTGGCAACAGGTTAGGTATCATCCGTGGATGGGAAAGTAACTGGTATGCTAACAAGAAAGATTACTCAGTTAAATTAGTTGAAGATAATAAAATTCGTACTTACTTAACTGCTCGTATCAGTAAAGGTGGTATCGCTAGAATTGTAATTGAGCGTACATTAGGTAAACTAATTGTAACAATTCATACAAGTAAGCCTGGTATCATCATCGGTAAAGGTGGTGGCGAAGTAGATCGCATTAAGGAAGAGTTGAAGAAATTAACTAAGAAAGATGATGTTCAAATCAATATCTTAGAAATTCGTCGCCCTGAATTAGATGCTACAATTGTAGGTGATACAATTGCTCGTCAGATCGAAAATCGTATCAACTTCAAACGTGCTATTAAAATGGCAATTGCCTCTACACTTCGTATGGGTGCAGAAGGTATTAAAGTAAGAGTAAGTGGCCGTTTAGGTGGTGCTGAAATTGCTCGTTCTGAAGAGATTAAACAAGGTCGCACACCATTGCACACTTTCCGTATGGATATTGATTATGCAAGTGTTTTCGCCCAAACTGTTTATGGTAAAATTGGTATTAAGGTTTGGATCTGTAAAGGTGAGGTTTTAGGTAAAAGAGAACTTAACCCGAACTTTGTAGGTGGCAAGAATGATATGAGCGAAAGAAGAGATGACCGTAGTGGTGGTGACAGAAGACAAGGTGGTGATAGAAGAGATGGTGGTGGTCGTCCAGGTGGTGATAGAAGAGGTGGTGGTGATAACCGTGGTCCAAGAAGAAACTAATTTTCCAATTAGTCAATCAATTATCGAATTTTCAAATTGAAATAAATGTTACAGCCGAAAAGAAGCAAACATAGGAAGCAACAAAAAGGACGCATTCGTGAAGTTGCTAAGCGTGGTACTTATATTGCCTTTGGATCTTTTGCCCTTAAAGCATTAGAACCAATTTGGTTAACCAGTCGTCAGATTGAAGCTGCCCGTCAAAGTATGACACGTGCCATGAAGAGAGAAGGAAATGTTTGGATACGTGTTTTCCCTGATAAAATTATAACTAACAAACCTGCAGAGGTGCGTATGGGTAAGGGTAAAGGTAATCCAGAATACTGGGCTGCTGTAGTAGAACCAGGTCGTATCATTTTTGAGTGCGATGGTGTTACAGAAGCTACTGCTAAGGAAGCAATGGGCTTAGCTGCACAAAAATTACCTATAGCTACCAAATTCATCGTAAGAAGAGATTTGCAAGCTTAATTTAAAAAACCTAATTACAATGGTTAAGAAAGTAGAATTTAATAAAGAACTAAGAAACCTGAATGAGGCTGATTTAAAAGCTCGCATTCAAGAAGATAGCTTACGTTTAAAGAAATTAGAATTTGCTCACGCAATTTCTCCTCTTGAAAATCCAGTAAGCATTCGTGGTTTGAGAAGAGATATTGCCCGTTTAAAAACGGAATTAACAAAAAGAGCTTTGGCTTAATAAACCAGATAACATGGAAACTACGGTTGTAAGAAATTTGCGTAAAACAAGGGTTGGTATTGTTACTAGCAACAAGATGACTAAAACCATCACAGTTGCAGTTGAAAGAAAGGTAAAGCACCCTATTTATGGTAAGTTCGTAAAGAAAACCACTAAATTTCATGCTCATGATGAAAAGAATGAGTGTACAATTGGTGACGTTGTAAAAATTATGGAAACTCGCCCACTTAGCAAAACTAAGCGTTGGAGACTTGTTGAAGTAATTGAGAAAGCGAAGTAATATAGTATCAAGCTACGTGCTGACAAGTTAGCCTTAGCCTCTGAATATAAATTGTGTTAAATAACCAATAGCAAACGCTAGCGGTGAAAAGCTTAAGAAAATGATCCAGCAAGAAAGTAGATTAAACGTAGCTGATAATAGTGGTGCCAAAGAAGTACTTTGTATAAAAGTACTTGGTAATAGTGGACAAGACTATGCTAAAATTGGTGATAAAATTGTTGTTACCGTAAAAGCAGCTATACCTGCAGGTGGCATTAAAAAAGGTACTGTTTCAAAAGCAGTTATCGTTCGTACAAAAAACAAGTTGCGTAGAAAAGATGGTTCTTATATACGTTTTGATGACAACGCAGTAGTGTTGTTAAACAATGCTGATGACCCTCGTGGTACACGTATCTTTGGCCCAGTTGCCCGTGAACTTCGTGACGCTGGCTACATGAAAATTATTTCTTTGGCGCCTGAGGTTCTTTAGTACAACAATGAACTTATAGTTCCAGTGTGCGACGCAACAGAAGCTACACACAGATTCTTAGCTGATAACAAAAATATTTATCTGCCAATGGCAGAAAAGACAAAAGGGTAATAAAAATGAGTACAAGATTTAAACCCAAATTTAACATCAAGAAAGGCGACACTATAGTTGTGATTGCTGGTGATGATAAAGATTTGAAAAAGCCACGTAAGGTTTTAGAAGTAATAGTAGACAAAGAAAGAGTTGTTGTTGAAGGTGTTGCGATTGCTACTAAACACACTAAACCTACGGCTCAAAACACTAAAGGTGGTATTGTAAAAGTAGAAGCTTCTATCAACATTTCTAATGTAATGTTGTGGGATGCTAAAACTGGTGCTGCTACTAAAATCACTCGTACAAGAGAAAATGGTAAATTAGTTCGTATAGCTAAAAAATCAGGGGAGGTAATTAAATAATGAGCACAGTAAAATATACTCCAAGATTAGCAGTTAAATATACTAAAGAAGTTATTCCTGCTTTGATGAAGAAGTTTGATTACAAAACTGTAATGCAAGCTCCTAAGTTGCAAAAAATTTGTGTTAACCGTGGTGTTAATGGCGCTGTTACTGATAAAAAATTAGTTGACATAGCTGTTGATGAACTAAACACGATTACTGGTCAAAAATCAGTACCAACATATTCTAAGAAGGATATCTCAAACTTCAAATTGCGTAAAGGCATGCCAATTGGCGCAAGAGTTACTTTACGTGGCGAGAAAATGTATGAATTTCTAGATAGACTGGTTTCTGTTGCTTTACCACGAGTACGTGACTTTAAAGGCATTAGCGATAAAGCTTTTGATGGCAGAGGTAACTATACTTTAGGTGTAACTGAACAAATCATTTTCCCAGAAATAAATATTGATAAGGTAAATAAAATTACTGGGTTAGATATCACTTTTGTAACTACAGCTTCTACTAACGAAGAAGCCTACGAGTTATTAAAAGAATTGGGTATGCCGTTTAAAAATATCAAAAAAGAGAACAACTAAAATATTATGGCAAAAGAATCAATAAAAGCCAGACAAAGAAAACGCGAAAAGATAGTAGCGAAATTTGCTGAAAAACGTATCGCTTTGAAAGAAGCTGGTGACTATGCAGCTTTAGATTTACTACCTAAAAACGCTTCACCTGTAAGATTGAAAAATCGTTGTCAATTAACAGGTCGTCCTAAAGGCTATATGAGATATTTCGGTATTTCACGTGTTATTTTCCGCGACATGGCTTTAAATGGTTTAATACCAGGCGTTAAAAAAGCAAGTTGGTAATCTGCTCAAGCCCCCAAGGGAACTAAGCAAATATTTTTTACAACAAGATTAATTTATATAAACATGGTAACTGATCCTATAGCAGACTTTTTAACAAGGATTCGTAATGCTCAAATGGCAGGTCATAGAATAGTTGAAATTCCAGCTTCTAACTTGAAAAAGCGTATGACTGAAATTTTGTACGAGCAAGGTTACATTCTAAAATATAAGTTTGAAGAAGATACTAAACAGGGTTTAATTAAAATAGCCTTGAAGTACGATCCTACAACTAAACAAGCAGCTATTCGCTCTTTAGAAAGAGTAAGCCGTCCAGGTTTGCGTCAGTACGCTAAACCAACAGAAATTAAAAGAGTAATCAATGGCCTTGGTGTTGCTATTATAAGTACATCTAAAGGTGTTATTACTGACAAACAAGCTAAGGCTATGAATGTTGGTGGTGAGGTACTTTGCTACATAAGCTAAAATAATTGTTCGACAATATAAGCCTTTTAGTCGGGGCTGAAAACGAACTTGTTTCATAATAATAAATTTAAACGACTATGTCTCGTATAGGTAAAAAGCCAGTAGCCATTCCAAATGGTGTTACTGTCACAGTTGGAAAAGATAATGTTGTTACAGTTAAAGGACCTAAAGGTACTTTGTCTGAGACTATTGATAGAGATATCAAAGCAGAAGTTGTTGGTAATGAACTAATTATTTCTCGTCCTACTGGTCAAATACGTCACCGTGCTATGCATGGTTTGTATCGTTCCTTAGTTCACAACTTAGTAGTTGGCGTTACCGATGGCTTTACAAAAAACCTTGAACTTGTGGGTGTTGGTTACAAAGCTGCAAACACTGGTAATACTTTAGATTTAGCTCTAGGTTATTCTCACAATATTATTTTTGAAGTTCCTAGCGAATTGAAAGTAAGTACTTTAACTGAGAAGGGTAAAAACCCTATTATTTCTTTAGAAGGAAGTGATAAACAGTTAATTGGCCAAGTTGCTGCTAAATTAAGAAGCTTACGTAAACCAGAGCCATATAAAGGTAAGGGTGTTAAATATGTAGGTGAAGTATTAAGAAGAAAAGCAGGTAAAGCGGCTGGTAAATAATTACAATTAATAAACTTCCGGCAGAATCGGAGGTTGTAAATAGATAACAATGAACACTAAATTAGAACAAAGACAAAAAATCAGATTTCGTATTCGTAAAAAGATCTCTGGTACAGCTGCTAAGCCACGTTTGTCTGTTTTCAGAAGTAATGCTGAAATCTATGCACAACTAATTGATGATGATAACGCCGTAACATTGGCTGCTTCATCTTCTAGAGAAAAAGATATCCTTGCACAAAAGGTTGCTAAGATAGAGAAATCTAAACTAGTTGGTGCTGCGATAGCTCTTAAAGCTAAAGAATTAGGTATCACAACTGTTGTTTTTGATAGAGGTGGTAACCTTTACCACGGTCGTATCAAAGCAGTAGCTGATGGTGCAAGAGAAGGTGGTTTACAATTTTAATTTCTACTATAACAAATAATATTTAGATAAATGTCTAAAATACTTGATTCTAAGATAAAAGCAGGTGGTGATGATGAACTAAAAGAGAAAGTAGTTTCTATTAACCGTGTTGTTAAAACAACAAAAGGTGGTCGTACTTTCAGTTTTTCAGCCCTTGTAGTTGTTGGTAACGACAACGGTGTGGTTGGCCAAGGCTTAGGTAAAGCAAAAGAGGTACAAGAAGCAATTGCTAAAGGTATTGATGATGCAAAGAAAAACTTAGTGAAAGTTCCTATTATGCACGGAACTATTCCTCACGAGCAACTAGCTAAATCTGGTGCAGCTAAAGTTTTAATTAAACCAGCAGCGCATGGTGCGGGTGTAATTGCAGGTGGTAGTATGCGTGCTGTTCTTGAAAGCGCTGGTATTACTGACGTACTTGCAAAAAGTTTAGGTTCTGCAAACCCACACAATGTGGTTAAAGCAACAATTGAAGCTTTAAAATTACTACGTGAACCAATTCAAGTTTCAAAAACTCGTGGTATTAAATTAAGTAAAGTATTTAACGGATAAAATAAGTTAGCCTCAAATTGGATTGGTATTACAACTAACCTTACATTTGATGCCGACTAAATAACGAAGGTTATGGTAAAGATTAAAATCACACAGGTTAAAAGTGGTATTGATAGATCTGAGCGTCAAAAGCAAACTTTAATTGCTTTAGGCCTAAGAAAAATGAATGCAACTAAAGAAGTTGAAGCAACTCCTCAAATTCTTGGTATGGTTAATAAAGTTAGCCATTTAGTAAAAGTAGAGGAATTAGCATAATTTAAAAATCAAGCGAGGGGTGATGCCCCGTAAGTACAAAATCATTACACATGAAATTACATACTCTAAAACCTGCTGAAGGTTCAGTACATAAAGAAAAAAGAATTGGTCGTGGTGAGGCAAGTGGTAAAGGTGGCACCTCTACACAAGGTAACAAAGGTAGTCAGCAACGTGCTGGTTACCAGCGTAAAAACGCTTTTGAAGGTGGTCAGATGCCAATTCAACGTCGTATACCAAAACGTGGTTTTAAAAACAACAACAAGATTGAATTTGTGGTTTTCAATTTAGGTCAGATTGAAACACTACAAGAAAAATATGCCTTCCCTGAATTTTCTGTTGAACAGTTGTATATAAACGGTTTAATCAGCAAAACTGATAAAGTTAAGATTTTGGGTACAGGTGAATTAAAATCTAAACTCACCTTCAAAATAAACGCATTAAGTGCCAAAGCAAAGGAGGCCATAGAGGCAGCTGGTGGCAGCGTTGAAATTGTAAAGTAATTTAACGTAATTTGCCAGACGCATCCATCAACGATGCGTCTTTTTTGGTTTTAGGGAATTAACTTTTAACTCAAGAACTAACGTGAAAAAATTCATAGATACTCTTAAAAACATTTGGACGATTGAAGAATTACGTAATAAAATTATCGTAACCCTAGCTTTCGTGTTCGTTTACCGTTTGGGTAATCACATCGTATTACCTGGTATCGACCCTACTTTATTAGATGCAGCTAAGGCCAATTCTAAGAGTAATGGTTTACTTAGTCTTTTTGATACTTTTGCTGGTGGTGGCTTCTCTCAAGCTTCTATCCTTGCATTAGGTATTATGCCATATATCTCTGCTTCAATTTTTATGCAGCTAATGACCATTTTGGTACCTCAACTACAAAAAGTTCAGAAAGAAGGTGAAAGTGGTCGTAAGAAAATTAACCAATGGACACGTTACCTAACTATAGTAGTAACAATGTTCCAAGCTGGTGCTTATATCGCTTACTTGAAGAGTCCAGGTTACGCAGAAGCGTTGATCCCTGCTTATGCTAGTTTCTTTACTGTTTCTACAATTATCACATTAACTGCAGGTACATTATTTGTAATGTGGTTAGGTGAAAAAATTCAAGATAAAGGTTTAGGTAACGGTACTTCAATTATCATCATGGTTGGTATCTTAGCTCGTTTGCCGCAATCTATCTTGCAAGAGTTTACTGCAAAAAGTGAAAAAGCTGGTGGTGGTTTATTAATCTTCCTAATCGAGGTTGCTATTTTAGTAGCTATCATTATGGGCTTAATCATTTTAGTACAAGGTGTACGAAAAATACCTGTTAACTATGCTAAGCAAATTATCGGTAACCGTCAGTTTGGTGGTGCAAGACAATTTTTGCCTGTAAAAGTTAATAGCGCTGGTGTTATGCCAATCATCTTTGCGCAAGCTATAATGTTCTTACCCACTTTAGTATCTTTCACTAATTTAGATTCTGCTAAAGGTTTAGTAAAAATATTTAGTGATCACAGCAATGTTTGGTACATGATTATTTACTCTGTAATGGTAATTGGTTTTACTTTCCTTTACACTGCATTAATCTTTAATCCGAAACAAATAGCTGAAGATTTAAAACGCAACAACGGTTTTGTACCAGGCGTAAAACCAGGTGAACCAACTGCTGATTATATTGGTGCTATCATGGATAAAATTACTTTACCAGGTGCTATTTTCTTAGCTGCTGTAGGTATTTTACCAGGCTTTGCACAACGCTTAGGTGTAATACAAGGTTTCAGTACTTTCTTTGGTGGTACAAGTTTGTTGATAATGGTAGGTGTTGTTTTAGATACTTTGCAACAAATTGAAACTTACTTATTAATGCGTCAATACGATGGTTTAATGAGTAGTGGTCGTGTACAAGGCAGACAAGTTTCAAGCAGTATGCCTGCAACAACTATCTAATTTTAAGATTCTATTTAAAATACTTTAAACCTGTTGGGCTATCCTAACAGGTTTTTATTTTGTTGCAGTTTTACTATTTAAATAGTAGCCATGGTAATTTTGTAAATCATTTCAAGTAATATATAATGAGCTTTTCGAAAAATTTGGTGTATTATAAAACAGAGGCAGAAGTAGCGTTAATGAAAAAGGCAGCTACACTTGTAAGCAAAACACTTACTGAAGTGGCTAAAATATTAAAGCCAGGTGTTAGCACTTTGCAAATTGATAAATTATGTGCAGAGTTTGTAAAGGATAATAATGCCATTCCTTCGTTTTACAATTATAGAGGTTACCCTCATAATATTTGTGCGAGTGTTAATGACGTGGTGGTTCATGGCTTTCCAAATAATGTTGCTTTAAAGGATGGTGACATTGTATCTATTGATATGGGAGTGATTTTAAATGGTTGGCATGGTGATCATGCTTACACATTTATTATTGGCGAAGCAAGTGAAAACGTAAAAAAGTTAGTAAATATTACCAAAGAAAGTTTATACAAAGGCATTGAGAAAGCCATTATCAATAATAGAATTGGGGATATTGCTTTTGCTATTCAAGAACATACCGAGAAGAAGAATAAATATGGGGTGGTAAGAGAATTAGTAGGTCACGGTCTTGGTAAACATTTGCACGAAGACCCAAATGTTCCAAACTTTGGTATGCGTGGTACAGGCATGAAATTGAAAGAAAATTTAGTACTTGCTATAGAACCAATGATTAATCTGGGTAGTAAAGACGTTTATACAGATAACGATGGCTGGACGGTTAGAACAAAAGATGGGTTACCTTCGGTACACTTTGAACATGATGTGTGTATAAAACGTGGTAAAGCTTTAATTTTATCTGATTACAGTATTATTGAAGCAGCTGAACAAGCTAATCCCAACTTGACACCATCACTTGTAATACCTTTTTAAAATAGTTGTTACAATTAAAAAGGACTTTCTGTTTAGAAAGTCCTTTTTAATTTAGTGAAGATGTATTTTACTAGATAACAGCTTTTCTGACTCTTACTAATTGCTCTAATAAATTTTCTAATTTGCTCAGGTGTAACATATTAGCACCATCACTTAATGCCACAGCAGGATTTGGATGCGTTTCAATAAATAAACCATCTGCACCTGTAGCAATAGCAGCTTTAGCGATTGTTGTAATTAAATTAGGATTGCCTCCAGTAACACCACTTGTTTGATTAGGTTGTTGCAAACTGTGTGTGCAATCCATAATTACAGGTACACCGTGTTCACTCATCCAAGGAATATTTCTGTAGTCAACCACTAAATCTTGATAACCAAAAAAGTTACCTCGCTCTGTAAGCATTACTTGGTTATTACCAGCTTTTTGTACTTTTTCTACTGCAAACTTCATAGAAGGGCCATTTAAAAACTGCCCTTTTTTTACGTTTACTACTTTACCTGTTTCAGCAGCAGCTACTAATAAGTCTGTTTGTCTACATAAAAAGGCCGGTATTTGTAAAATATCTATGTATTTGGCAGCTTCTGCGGCTTCTTCATGTGCATGAATGTCAGAGGTGGTTGGCAATTGAAAAGTATCACCCACTTTTTTTATCAAGTCTAGGCCCACGCTGTCGCCCAAACCTGTAAAGGATGCTGCATTAGTTCTATTTGCTTTGCGGTAACTGGCTTTAAACACGTAAGGTATTTCTAGCCTACGGCAAATCTTAGACACTTTATCCGCAATTTCCATCACCAATTCTTCACCTTCTACTACACATGGGCCGGCAATTAAAAAAAAGTTATCAGGATTGTATGATTGTTTTTCGAATAAATTAGACAAATAAGATGGTATCATTCTTAGTATTTTTAAATGTAGAATGATGCGAAATTAGGCAAATGCATTTGTTTGATATTATATTAACGTGAGTTCGGTTTAAGGTGCTAAGCAAAGTTGTTTAGAATCTTCCATTTGGATGTTGAGTGAAGGCTTTTTGGTGAAGAAAGAATAAGCTGCCAATGTACTCATTACATTGAACAGAAAACCATTGATTGAGCGATGTCT